>NZ_LT667500.1:300000-447673 GCF_900128725.1 Buchnera aphidicola
TTTTTAAGTTAAAAATTCTAAATTACAAACATATTTTATATGCATATAATAATTTTTCCAGGCATTTTAAAAAAATTTTAAGAAACAGTATCGTTAAGGAAGCGTCGATGAGCAAGCGCTCTGCATGAAGTAAAAAATATTTTTATTATATCGACCTATATCATTTTAGATGTATATTGTTGTATACGCTTGTCCATAATTTACATAAAATATTAATCTATACAATAATTTAATGACGTAAAAAAACACTTCCACATATATTTTTTATATAAATTTCAGTATTTAAAAAAACAATATTCATTAAAAAATTTTAAGCTTTGTGATAAATAAAATACTAATGTTATATTTAACTAAACAACCTTAAAATTATAAATAAATATACTTTTATTATTAATTAATGGATTAATACTCAGAGAAATATATTATGTATGCAATATTTTTAGACCGCAATAAACAGTATAAAGCTAAAGTAGGCAAAGTAATTAGGTTAGAAAAAATAAATAACAGTGTTGGATCACAAATTTTATTTAAAAAAATAATATTATTCTCGAATAATAAAAAAATATCTATTGGACAACCTGTGCTCCAAAACATATTAATAGAGGGATCAATTCATAAACACGGAAAAGAAAAAAAAATAAAAATCATAAAATTTCATCGTCGTAAACATTATAAAAAGACTCAAGGACACAGACAAAGTTATACAGATGTATTGATAAAAAATTTTATATATCAATAAACACACAATATTAGGATAAAAAATGGCTCATAAAAAAGCAGGTGGTTCATCACGCAATGGAAGAGATTCAAAATCAAAAAGACTAGGCATTAAAAAATATGGAGGAGAATATGTTTATCCTGGAAATATATTAATTAGACAAAGAGGAACAAAATTCCACCCAGGTTATAATGTAAAATGTGGAAAAGACCATACTTTGTTTGCCACATCTCAGGGAAAGGTGAAATTTGAAAAAAAAGGTATTTTAAAGAAAAAATTTATTAGCGTTATTCAAGTTGCATCATAGAAACTAAAAAATACTACATTATGTTTTTAATATACAAAAAAATAATTGTTCAATAATTTTTAAAGATCTATTAAAAAAGAGAAATATAACATGAAATTTGTTGATTCAGCTACAATTCATGTATCTGCTGGAAATGGAGGAAATGGATGCATAAGCTTTAGAAGAGAAAAATTTATACCCAAAGGGGGTCCAGACGGAGGCGACGGTGGTGACGGAGGAAATATATGGATTATTTCTGATACAAATATGAATTCGTTAACAGATTATAGAATACAAAAAACATTTTATGCTGAAAACGGAAAAAACGGATCTAGTGCAAATAGTTCTGGGCGAAAAGGAGAGGATATTTTTATCCGAGTACCTCTTGGAACCAGAATTATTAATCTTCATGACCATTCTATAATAGCAGACATAACGAAAAAAGAACAAAAAGTTCTCATTGCTAGAGGCGGATGGCACGGTATGGGGAACACAAGATTTAAATCTCCTACTAATCGATCTCCTAGAAAAAAAACTAATGGCACTTTGGGTGAATGCCGGCACATTGGTTTAGAGTTAATATTGATTGCTGATGTTGGAACGCTAGGCTTGCCTAATTCCGGAAAATCAACTTTAATTACAGCAATTTCAAACGCTAAGACTAAAATAAATAATTATCCTTTTACTACTTTACGTCCTATATTAGGAGCAGTTCAAATAAAAAAAGAAAAATTCATCGTTGCGGATATACCTGGCATTATACAGGGAGCGTCTACAGGAATAGGTTTAGGCATACAATTTTTAAAACATTTATCTCGCTGTCATTTGTTGCTTCATGTAATTGATATCACCGATATAAGGAAAAATAATATTAACAATATCAGGCGAATTATATTACAAGAATTAAAAAACTTTAAAGAATCGCTTTTTAAAAAACCACGTTGGTTAATATTCAATAAAATTGACAAGCTGACAGAAAAAAAAATTAATTCCGTAATGCTGCAAATAAAAAAAAAAATAGAAAATAACCAAAAATACTATCTTATTTCTGCAAAAAAAAAAATTGGAACTAAACAATTATCACAAGACATAATGCTATATTTGTATCAAAAAAAATATAAAATATAATTTACCGAGCAATCATACTCTCAAGAAGATATATAGACTTTAAAAAAAAATAAAATTATAAACAATAATGAATATTTATTATAAGAATCATGCAAAAAAATTTTAATATTATATGAAGTATAATGCACTTTTTCAAATTTAATAAAATGAAAAATGACACATATATTATAATAAGAAACCCGGGATATACATACCGGGGTTCTTCAAAACAAACAAATTTTAACGTTTAGAAAATTGAGGTCTTTTTCTAGATTTTCGAAAACCAAATTTTTTACGCTCTACTTGTCTGGGATCACGTGTCACAAATCCTTCTTTACGCAAACTTCCTCTTAACGAGTTATCATATTGTATTAAAGCACGGGTAATACCCTGACGAATAGCCCCGGCTTGACCGGATATGCCTCCGCCCTTAACTGTGATATAAAAATCAAAAAAATGTAACATGTTTACTGTATCTAATGGTTGTTGAACGACCATACATGACGTTTCCCTGCTGAAATATTCTTTCAGCGAACGCTTGTTTATAGTAATAACACCCTTGCCTTTACATAAAAAAACACGCGCTGAAGAGCTTTTACGACGACCAGTGCCATAATTAATATACTTCGACATAATATAATAACCTTATTATTTAAACAAATTAAATATCTAAAAAAACTGGTTTTTGCGCTATTAAAGTATGTTCGTTAAAAGGAAAAACTTTTAGTTTTTTAAAAAAAAGCCGTCCAAGCGGTCCTTTCGGCAACATACCTTTTATTGCTTTTTCAATAATGCGTTCAGGATGGTGTGACAGCATATACTTGAAAGTATATTTTTTTATCCCACCAACATGTCCGGTATGATGGTAATAAAATTTGTTAATTTGCTTTTTTCCGGTGACAATTATTTTAGATGCATTTATAACTATGATATAATCACCTACATCTACATGAGGAGTATACTCTGGTTTATGCTTTCCACGTAATCGCTTTGATATTTCAGCGGCAAATCGACCTAAAACTTTATTAGTTCCATCAACATAATACCAAGATCTAACCACTTTGTTTATATTAGCTGAAAAACTTTTCATAATACGATTCCTCAAATAATTACTTAATTTGTCAAATTGATTTACCTAAATTAGAGATAAAAAATTATTCTATATATCCTTTAATATAGATTAATACATCTGGAGTCTTTGTATTTTATAAACACATATAATAAACAGTTAAGATGGAAACTTAAATATGCAAATAAAAAATAAATTATATTTCTTAAGAAATCAAATTAATAATTTAGATTATAAAATAATTAAAATATTAAAAAAAAGAGAATCTGCATCTGTGGAAATACTCAAGTACAAATTATCTAAACAGTTATGCATTCGCGATAAAAACCGAGAGATAGAACTTTTTCAGTCTTTAAATAGACGCAGTAAAAAAAACAAAATAAATCCAGAATTTATAAAAAAATTATTTCAGATAATTGTTCATAATTCAATTCTTATACAAAAAAATTGGAAAAAAAAAATATTAACAAATCAAAAAAAATATTTTTGTGGATATTTAGGACCGATTGGATCATACTCGCACGCAGCTTTTTCATCTTTATCAAAAAAAAATAAAAATATTTTATTAGCGAGCGAACATTCGAATTTCACGTCTATAATAGAATCACTGGTTAGTAATCGTTGTAAATTTGCCTTACTTCCCATAGAAAATAGGATATCAGGAATTATTTCAGAGGTATATGACATAATTAAACAAAAAAAGGAAATATATATAATTAAAGAAATATATATAAAAATTAACCATCATTTATTGACTACCCAAAACTGCTTTATTAACGATATACAACGTATATATAGTCACGAACAACCTTTTAAACAATGCAGCACTTTCTTAAATAAGTTTCCAGAATGGAAAAAATGTTACTTTCCTAGTACCGCGGCCGCAATAAAGCAAATGGTTATAGAAAACAATAAAACTACAGCAGTATTAGGGTCTGCAGACGGAAAAGATTTTTATAATCTAAAATCTATAGCAAAAAATTTATCAAATAAAAAAAATAATATTACTAGATTTATTCTTATTTCAAAAAAATTAAAAAAAATACCCGAAAATATTGAGTCTAAAACTACTATTTTCATCACACTAAATGATAATATAACTAATAAAAAAAAAATACTAAATATTTTTAAGAAAAGAAATATTAAGGTAATTAAAATGATCTCTCCTAAAAATATTATAAAAAAAATACAAAAAACTTATTTCTTAGAAATTCAATCACATATAGATTCTGAAATTACAAAAGATGCATTACATCATGTAGCAAAATATGCAATAAATACTAGGATATTAGGTTGTTATCCCGCTGAATCTATGGAATTTTAAAACGAAAGATACATAAATTCGCGTTAATTGTAAACATAAAAAATAATTATAAAATTGTAAGTAATAAAATTAATCATAAAAAGGTGTTAATAATAGTTATGTTTAATAGCTTAACAAAAAAAATTACAAAAATTTTTGAAAATTTTTCATATAAAGGGCATTTAAAGCCAATAGTTATCAAAAAAATGCTTAAAAAAGTAAAATATGCACTATTAGACGCCGACGTTTCCATCAAAGTTATACAAACTTTTTTAAAGAATGTTAAAGAAAAAATTCAAAATAGCCAAATTAATACTCACTTAAATCCAGGGCAAAATATCATAGATATAATCTTAAAAGAATTAATTTATATTATGGGAAATAAGCCACATTCATTTACATTTATGTCTAACAAACTAACTATTTGTACTCTTATAGGTCACCAAGGCGCTGGAAAAACGACGAGTGTGGGGAAATTAGCCTATTTATTAGCGCATAAATATAAAAAAAAGGTACTTGTAGTATCTGTTGACATATATAGACCAGCCGCTATACTTCAATTAAAAAGACTAATAAAGCAAACAAAAGCTGATTTTTTTTCATCTCATGTTAACCAACAAGCTATTGAAATAGTAAAACTAGCAAAGAAAGAAGCAAGTAAAAAAAAATATGATGTATTGCTTATTGATACCGCAGGAAGACTGCACACCGATAAATTTAAAATTAAAGAGTTGGAAAAAATACAAGAAAATGCCCAGCCTCAAGAAACATTATTGGTCGTTGACTCCATGACAGGACAAGATGCTGTACATTCCATTAATACATTTAATAAAAAATTCCAGCTATCAGGAGTAATTTTAACAAAATTAGACAGCGATACAAGAGGCGGAGCAGCTCTATCGATTCGAATGCTAACAAAAAAACCAATTAAATATATTGGTGTAGGAGAAAAAATACATGATTTACAAATTTTTTATCCAGAGCGAATCGCAAAAAGAATACTTGGGATGGGAGATGTATTATCAATAATAGATGATATTAAAAATAAACTAAAACACAGCGAAAAAAACTTGTTAAAAAAAACAACACAAAAAGGTGATACATTTAATCTAAACGACTTTTTGATACAAATTAAACAAATAAAAAAAATTGGCGGCATTAGCTCTTTAATAAATAAATTGCCAGTCAATATCATTCCGTCTCGCGCAATGCTAGACAGCATAGATGAAAAATCCTTAATAAAAATTGAAGCTATGATTAATTCAATGACAAAACAAGAAAAAAGTTACCCTTCTATAATAAAATCACAAAGAAAAAAAAGAATTGCACGGGGATCTGGAAACACAATACAAGCAATAAATATTTACTTAAAAAAATTTGAACAAACTAAACGCATGATGAAAAATATAAAAAAAAATAAAAAAAACCAAATATTTGAAAAAATTAAAAATTATCTGATAAAATAACATTTAGCTAAATTCATTTTGTCTAGAGCAAATAAGTATTTCTTTTTAATAAAAACTACATAAAACATAAGGCAGAACTATGATAAAAATTAGACTTGCTCGACATGGAGCCAAAAAAAAACCATTTTATAAAATAATAATATCAGATGTAAGATCTGCTCGTAATGGAAAATTCATCGAACGTATTGGATATTTTAATCCGTTTGCTAAAAAAAATGAAAAAAAAATACATATTCGTATTGAAAGAGCTCAATATTGGATACAAAAAGGAGCAAAACAATCTCATCGACTCAAAAAATTATTTAAAATATCTCAAAAATAAAAATAAACACTCGTCACTAACCCTAGTATTTTTATAAATTATGATTATCATAGGAAAAATTAGTCACCCGCACGGAATTTTAGGATGGGTACACGTTATTTCCTTTACGGAAATAAAAAAAAATATTTTTAAGTATTTCCCATGGAAATTAGAAAAATCAAACCTTCAAATCCATAAATGTGATATTTCCATGTATCGAAATTATTCTAAAAATTATATTATAAAATTCAAACATATTAATGACCGAAATAAAGCTACAAAAATTTCTAAAAAAAATATTTATATACCACGCAGTCAATTGCCTATACTCAAATATCAGGAATATTATTGGCATGATATTTTTCAATGTTATGCATATAGTGATAAAAAAGAAAAAATTGGTCCTGTAGTCGGTATACTAGATAATAGTTTCTATAACACGTTAGAGATATTGAATGAAAAAAAAAAAAAAAATATTAATGTACCATTTATACAACCTGAGATAATTCAAAGTATAGATATAAAAAATAAAATTATTATTATTAATAGCTCATACCCTAAATAGGTATTCTAAACATTGAATAAAAAAAATGATAACATTCAGTATTATTACAATTTTTCCCGATATATTTAATACATTCTTGAAATACGGAATAGTAAATCGAGCTATAAAAAAAAAAATTATTGATATCAATATTTTAAATCTCAGAGATTATAGTGATAACCAAAGAAAAAGAATAGATGACCAGATTTATGGGGGCGGAGCAGGCATGCTAATAATGTTCTTACCTTTATTTAAAGCGGTTAACAGAGCAAAAAAAAATAAAAAAAAAAGCATTGTTATCTATTTATCGCCACAAGGAAAAGTTTTAAAACATCAATATATACAGTATTTCATAAAAAAAAAAAATTTAATATTTATTTGTGGTCGTTATAAAGGTATTGATGAAAGATTTATACAAACTCAAGTAGATGAAGAATGGTCTATTGGAGATTATATTTTAACTGGCGGAGAATTAGCTGCTATGGTATTTATAGAAACCATTACCAGATTTATTCCGGGAGCTCTAAACAATAAACAATCTCTATTCGAAGAATCGTTCTCTCACGGTTTATTAGATTGTCCGAACTATACGAGACCAAAAAAAATACATAACTATACAGTACCTTCTACATTATTATCTGGAAATCATAACGAAATAAAAAAATGGAGATTAAAACATGCCATAAAAAATACTTTATTAAAAAAACCTCATATGATAAAAAACATAAAAAGAGATACTAAAATATGAACAATTATATACAAAACCTAGAAAATGAATATAAAAAAAAAAATATACCTATATTTAAATCAGGAGATTCTCTAGTTGTCCAGATATGGGTCTTAGAAAGTAATAAAAAACGAATCCAGGCTTTTGAGGGTGTTGTTATTGCTAAAAGAAATAGAAACCTTAATTCTTCTTTTATAATACGAAAAATATCAAACGGAGAAGGCATAGAAAGAAAGTTTTTAATACATTCTCCTAATATACATAAAATAAAAGTTATTAAGCGAGGATGTGTAAAAAAAGCAAAATTATATTATTTAAGACACCGGACCGGAAAATCTGCTCGAATAAAAGAACAATTGAACTAAAAAAAGAATCATTAATTTTTTAGAAATAATTATAATAACTTTTTTTGAATAATTAAAAAATTTATTTATATTAATTATGCAGTCAGAATATTTTAAAAATTGACTGCACAATACAAATAAAAAAAATTAGGATGATCCTCCTACCGTTAGTTTATCTACTCTAATCGTAGGCTGACCGACACACACCGGGATATTTTGTCCGTTTTTCCCACAACAACCAAGACCATTATCCATCCGTAAATCATTTCCAACCATAGAAATTAGTTTCATTACCTCTATTCCAGATCCAATAAGTGTTGCAGATTTAAGGGGGTATAGAATCTTGCCTTTTTTAACTAAATATGCTTCAGAAGTAGTAAAAACAAAATTTCCAGAAGTAATATCAACCTGTCCATCGCTAAAGTTAACAGCATAAATACCATACTCTAAGCTTAATATAATATCTTGAACAGCGTCTTTTCCCGGTAGTAAATATGTATTAGTCATCCTAGGCATAGGTAGACTCGAATAAGAATCCCTCCGACCATTTCCAGTACTAGTCGACCCCATTAAGTGGGAGTTTAATTTGTCCTGCAGAAAAGACCTTAAAATCCCTTTATCAATTAAAATATTATATTTACTAGGGGTACCTTCATCATCAATATTAATAGATCCCCTAGAGCCTTTTAACGTTCCGTTATCTACTACGGTACATAAGTTAGAGGCTACTATTTTTCCCATTTTTTTAGTAAATATAGAGGTTTTCTTTCGAATAAAATCCCCTTCTAGTCCGTGACCTACGGCTTCATGGAATAAAATTCCAGGCCATCCCGACCCCAAAATAACAGGAAAAGCTCCTGATATAGATGATTTAGCAGATAAAGAAATCAAAGCAATCCGTACCGCTTCTTTGGTCCAAGATTCTATTAATGTTTCATCATTAGACTGTTTCTTTAATAAATCTTGAAACCCTAGTCTACCTCCTCCTCCACTACAGCCATTTTCGCGAATACCGTTTTGCTCAGCCATAACTCTGATAGTAATACGCACTAAAGGGCGAACGTCTTGAGACAAAATATTACTATCAGTCGAACCGATTAATATTTCTTCGTACTCACAAGTTAGAGTCGCATAAACATCTGTAATCCGGTGATCCGTATTACGAGCTAATTGATCAATTAAATTTAATGTATAAATTTTTTTTTCAATAGAAAAATTTTGTATTGAATTAAAGCGGGTATATAAATTCATATTATTAGAGTTAAAACTCTTTTTGAAAAGATGATTTGAAACATCGGGTATCATTTTACAAACTATCTTTGTGGAATCCATTAAACTATTTAATGTAATGACATTAGTGCAAGAAAAAAATGTAGAACAATTTTTTATCACCCTAATACCTACTCCTTCGTCAAACAAATAAGTACTTTTTTTTATTATGCTTTTCTCTAATACCCACGTCTCTTGCTCTCTTAGCTGAAAATAAATATCACCAAAATCAACTTTATTTTCTGACATATAATTTAATAATAAAAAAATATTACTTTCTTGAAGATTGTATCTATTTAATAAAACATTTTTCATAACCTTGATCATTAAAATAAATCTCTCAAAATAATCATAAAATATGATACGGAATCCAATCATAAAAAGGATTGTTTGCGACCTAAAAGTCTTTTACTTCCTTCAAATAAATTGCTATAAACAATGATTTGAATGATATAAAACCGAAAGAATAATATAATTTTAATTATAAAAAACTATTTAATTCTTGAATTAAATGTTATTATATTTTAATTATAATTTTTTATAATTAAATTTATATTATAGGCGTATATATGAATAAAAAAATAAAAATTTTGTTAATAAATGGACCTAACCTAAATTTATTAGGAACGCGAGAACCAAAAATTTATGGAAAAAAAACATTACCTCAACTAGTTCAAAAAATAAAAAAAATTGCAAAAAACCTAAACGTAAAAATTTATGATTTTCAATCCAATGCAGAACATCGAATCGTAGAAAAAATACACGAAAGCAAGACACTAAAAATAAAATTTATTTTAATTAATCCCGGAGCATTTGCTCATACCAGTCTCTCTATACGCGATGCGTTGTTGGCTGTTGGACTTCCTTTTTTTGAAATCCATATTTCTAATATTTTTTCTAGAGAAGAGTTTCGATCACACTCTTGGATATCTGATATAGCAAATGGTATTATATCCGGATTTGGAACCGATGGATATATTTGGGCATTAAATAGTGCAGTTAGTTATGTATTAAAAAAACAAAACTTCAAAAAAAAATCAAACAGTAATTCATAAAACGCACATGCAGTTTTATACTTTTATTTATTTAAAAAACCCATTTTCTTGTTTTAATGCTTCTTAGTTACTAATGCTCAACACAATAAAAACCTGAGTATCATTGGATTAAGTATATTATTGAACATCATCCAATAAAATTTTCCGTTTTTCGGGTAAAATACTATATATAAATTATTTTACTTATTTGATAACAATTAAAGAAAATAATTTCTTAAAAAAAAGATGTATCCAATGAAGAAAATATAAAAACTCTCTTTATTGAAAGAAAATTGAAGCTAAAGAACAAGCCGTATTTTTATTTTAAAGTAACATATTTTGGCTTCATCAATAGAAATACAATTATTAAAAATTAATATATAAAAAATTTTACTACTAAAAAAATCAGTTTTTTTAAATCTTTTTTATTATAACATATATAATAAAAAAGATGCATGTAAAACTAATGATTGAAGTAATCACTACTCACTTCATTATTTCATATCTTCTTCATATAAACAATGAATTAACGCAACCATATCACTTGGGGGACCGGCTACCCAATTTCGCATCAAACCTCTAGATGGATATATGAAAGTTAACCTTCTTGCATGTAACGCTGGTCTAAACCAACCGAATAATATTTTATGTAACCTATTAGTAGAGGAACATAAAAGTCGCGCTCTAAAACCTGGATCGTATACTTGATCGCCTAAAACAGGATGAGAAATAGATGAAAAATGTACTCTAATCTGATGCGTTCTACCTGTTTCTAATCGTACTCGCAAATATGTACAGTGCCGAAATATAGCTATCACTTGATAACGAGTAATAGATTCTTTTCCTCCTGCGCTTACCATCATTTTAGTACGGCGGAATATATGGCGTTTAATGGGTCGATTAATTTCTCCGTCTCGTTCAATCCGACCAACTACGATAACATCGTATTCTTTAATAATTTTACGAGTTTTAAATAAATCTAAAAGATACTGATATGCCGCTATTTTCTTTGCTATCACCAATAAGCCTGTTGTATGTCGATCTAATCGATGAACAATTCCAGCTCTAGGTAAATTAATACTTTCTTTATAATGATAAATTAAAGAATTAAACAACGTACCAGAGGTATGCCCGTAACCTAAATGAACTACTAAATCATAAGGTTTATTAATAATAAGGATATCTGAATCTTCAAAAATAATATTCAAAGGTATATTTTCTTCTTTAAATTCAATACAAGTATTTATGTCTTGAATATATAAACAAATTTTATCATTTAAAAAAACTTTTTTTTTGGAATCCGTATAGTTTTTTTATTAATAGAAACATATCCTGATAAAATTAATTTTTTAACCATAGATCGGGATATCTCATTAACTTGAGAAACGATAATTTTATCTAATCGAATAGCTGATAATTGCTGCATTGAAACCGTGAATTTAATTATTTTTCTGTTAGACATATAATTCTCATTAATTTCTTATTTTTCTTCCGACGAATTCAAAATGAATAAAGATTCTAAGTATTGATCAAAAAAAACTATTTTTTAACTTATAAAAAATCTCTGAAAATTTAGTAAAAAAATTAAGTTATAAGCAAAAAATCCAATGATAAACAGCATATAAATTAAAATCTATTATATATTCTTTTCAAATTATAAATATAATGTAAAAAATATATAATTCAAAAAAAAATAGATTTTAATATTATATAATTCTATTCTTTAAATATCAAGAGACGTTAAATATATGAAAACAGATGAATTGCGAACCATGTTTTTGCGTTTTTTTCAAGAAAAAAATCATAAAATTATTCCAAGCAGCTCTTTGGCGGCTCAAGACAACGATACGCTATTATTTACTAACGCCGGAATGAATCAATTTAAAAAAATATATTTAGGATATAAAAAAAATCATCAACCGTCTATGACTAGTGCTCAATATTGTGTACGAACAGGAGGAAAGCACGATGATTTAAAAAAAGTAGGATATACACCTTATCACCATACGTTATTCGAAATGTTAGGAAATTTTAGTTTTGGTGAATATTTTAAAGAAAAAGCTATTACTTATGCATGGGAGTTTTTAACACACAAAAAATGGTTGCATTTATCTAAAAAAAAAATATGGATTACATATTATTATAATGACGAAGAAACAAAAAAAATTTGGTTAGACGTTATTAGTCTTCCACCAAACCGGCTAATCGCAATATATGATAAAGACAAAATAGAGAATAATTCTGATAACTTTTGGAATATGGGCGATTCTGGTCCTTGTGGCCCGTGTACAGAAATTTTCTATGAACAAAACCTAAAAAAAGAAACTAAACCATTCATAATGAATGCTAGGAAACTAAAAAAATACTGTGTAGAAATTTGGAATTTAGTATTTATGCAGTTTAACCAAATTGAACCTGGTAAAATAGTAAAACTACCCATTCCATCAATAGATACTGGAATGGGATTAGAGCGTATTGCTGCCATTCTTCAAAAAGTAAAATCAAGTTATGAAATAGATACTTTTGTTGACTTAATTGAGATAATTAAAAAAAAACTCAATATAAAAAAAAATAATAAAACTACCTTGAGAGTTATTTCAGATCATATCCGCGCGTCTACTTGTATGATCGCAGAAAATATTCGCCCCGGAAACGAAGGAAGAGGTTATGTGTTAAGAAGAATTATTAGACGAGCACTATGTCATGGATACTTTGCCGGATTACATTATCCTTTTTTTTATAAATTATCTACAGCTGTAATGCATAGTATGCAAAAAATTAATACTGACTTTAATATTTACAAAAAAATAGATATCATTAAAAAAATTTTATTTTCTGAAGAACATCAATTTCATTTAACATTAAAAAATGGGATAAATCGTCTAGGGGAAGAGATTAAAAAAAATAAAAATAATGAATTATATGCAAATCAAATATTATACTTGTACGATACATTTGGACTGCCGATTGAAATAACTCAAGATATTTGCAAAGAAAAAAATATTTTCATTGATGTAAATCAATTAAATAAAATTTTGAACCTTAAAAAAAGAAAAGAAAAAAAAAATATTAAAAATTCATCTTTAATGTTTATTACTAAAAAGTCTATCTTTGATGGTTACCATGAATACACTCAACCCTCTAAAATCATTCAAATTATATCTAATAATAAAAAAACAGATCAATTATCCATAGGGCAAAACGGAATCCTAGTATTAGAAATAACGCCTTTTTACGGCGAATCTAGCGGACAAATAGGAGATTCTGGAGAAATTATAAGCAATAACGGCGCTTTTATCGTAACAAACACACAAAGATATGGCTACTATATCGCTCATATAGGGTTTATGAAATGCGGCACAATGTTTGTACATGATATTATCATGGCTAACATTAATGTAAAAAAAAGAAAAAAAATACAATCTAATCATACGGCTACACATTTATTAAACTCTGCTCTAAGAAATAAATTTGGAGTTAATATACGGCAAAAAGGATCTTTTATAAGCGATAAATATTTAAGATTTGATTTTAACTGTGAGGAATCTATTACCGAACAAGATATTGGTGACTTAGAAAAAGAAGTGAATGATAAAATCCACAAAACTATGTTTATAAACACGCTATATACCTCTTTTGAAAAAGCAAAAAAATATAATGCTATATTCTTAAAAAAAAGAAAATACAAAAATACAGTTCGTATAGTTGATATAAATAACTATTCTATTGAAATGTGTAACGGAACTCATCATACAAATACCGGTAAAATTGGATGTTTTAAAATTATTTCATACGCTAGTATTGGAAACAAAATAAAACGTATTATTGCAATAACAGGCTTACAAGTAATTAAATTCTTAGAAAAAAAAATAAAACAAGAAAAAAAAATAGAAGGTCTACTTAAGACAAAAGAAAATAATACTTATAAAGTAGTAAAAAAATTATTTACCAAAATCAATAAAATTAATCAAGAAAATATAAAATTAAAAAATACAAATACTATACATATTGCTAAACATTTAATACCCAAAGCGAATGTTATCAATCAGATATCTCTTATTATACAGCCTATAGATCAAACTAACCAAAAAATACTCAGAAATATATCTGACATTATCAAAAAAGAACTACAACATACAGTTATTATACTAATTAGTAATAATACCCTTAACAATCAAAAAATAACGTTTTTTATTAGCGTTACAAAGAATATAACTAACAGTTTAAATGCATTAGATATAATGAATATTATATTTTTTACCCTACCTGGAAAAGGAGGCGGAAAAAAAAATATGGCCGCAGGAAAATTAACTCAAACTAGAATTACATTAAAAAAAATCAAAGAGCTTGAGTGTAAAATTATAAAATATATAAAAAGAAAAACAGCTAACAAAAGTTTATAAGTTTTTTATACTAACAGATTAATGTCATCTAATTAATTTCTTCAAAATATACAAAAATATATATTTATTTTTAAAAGGAATCAAGAAATGCTTATTTTAACTCGTCGAACTGGCGAAAAAGTAATAATCGACGATGAAATAACAGTAACAATTTTAGGAATAAAAGGAAATCAAGTGCGCATAGGAATTAATGCTCCAAGAAAAATATCTATACATAGAGAAGAAGTATTCACTAAAATCCGAATGGAGGAAGCCATGTCAGGATATGTTCCTATAAAAAAAATAATTTTATAATACTATTTTTATTTATAAAAGTATTCGCGTGCATCGTTCCGTATAATATAAATGAAAAAAAAAATTAAATAAATAAAGTCACTATTAACGCATGAAGTATATTTACACGAAGCTTTTTTTTAAAAAACTATTTTATAATCCAGAAAATTTAATTTAATTAATTATATAAAAAATAATATGATTAACATGTATATTATGTTAACATATTTAATATCAATATATTGGTGAGGTGGCCGAGTGGTTTAAGGCGCTCCCCTGCTAAAGGAGTATGTATTTATTATGCATCGAGGGTTCAAATCCCTCTCTCACCAAAATAATACTTTTTATGCATCCGTAGCTTAGTTGGATAGAGCACTCGGCTACGAACCGAGAGGTTGAAGGTTCGAATCCTTCCGGATGCATAAAAAGTATTATTTAAAGTATTTATAAATCCTCTAAATAAAAACCAAAAACAGGCTCGTAGCATTGTGTATATACCTAGAATTTTTTTAAATAAAAAAATCAATATTCACGAAAAAATCGAATTAAACACACTAACCTTTCACTATTGTATTCACGTAATTAGATTAAAGATTGGAAATATAGTACATATATTTAATAATACAAATTATATATTTATTTCTACGATTATAAATATTAAAAAAAATTCTATTCTCGTTCAAATAAAAGAAAAAAAACAAGATAACCGAGAATCGAAATTAAATATTCATCTAGGTCAAACTATATCCAAACGAATGAACATGACACTTGAAAAATCTGTCGAATTAGGAGTTAATAGTATTACACCTATCATTCCTAATCAAAAAAACCGTATTAATGAATTAAAAAAAAAGATTAATCAAAAAATTTTACATTGGAAAAAAATTATTATTGCAGCATGCTCTCAGTCAAAAAGAAACATCGTTCCTACCTTAGGCTCGGCGCAAACATTAAGTGAATGGTGCCAACAAATACCTAGAAACTCTACTAAGATAATATTTACCCTAAAAGCTAAAAAAAGTATATATCATGTTCCGAGTCACTATAAAAATATTTATATATTAATAGGAAAAGAAACGGGATTTACCAATCCAGATATACAACTAGCTAAAGAAAAAAATTTTTTAAGTATTTCATTAGGACCAAGAGTTTTAAGAACAGAAACATCCAGTATAGTCGCTATAGCGGCCCTAGAAACACATTTAGGCAAAAAAACGAAAAAAAATAATTAACAATTATATTTATACACCAATCTCAACAAGACAAGATTATTGATGCATTATTCACGAGAAAGAGCTAAATCCAACATTTCATTTAGCGCTAACATTCGAGCTTTCATGTGCTGAACGCAATGAGCAGATTTTTGTTTTTCTAGCTCTAACTCATAACAAAGATTTAATGCTGTAATAAAAATTAATTGTTCAATATTAGATACACTAGTTTTTTCTTTTAGGCGCTCTAAACGTTTATTTAAAATATTTGCTACATAATATAACTCTGAAGAGCTTTTGTCTGGACATCTAACCTTAATGCAACGCCCAAAAACTTCTATATCAATAGATTTTAAAGACATACGTGTTCTCTATAAATAATTCATTTTAAAAAATGAATATTAATCAAATATTCGAAAATATATAAACTACAAAAATAACGTAAATAATTATACAAATACTTCCTTAATCTCGTTCGTATAACTTATTAAGAGAATATCTGCTTTTCTAATGCTAAACAATCCTACCGTTACTACTCCCGGAATATTATTAATCATTTTTTCTAAAAAAATAGAATTTTTTATATATAATCCATATATATCAATAATATAATTTCTATTGTCCGTAATAAAGTTTTTTCTATATTTTGGAACGCCCCCTAGTTTTATAATCTCTCTAGATACTGAATTTAAAGACATAGGTATTACTTCAACCGGAAGAGGGAAAAATTTGAATTTTTTTACATATTTAGAGTAATCAATAATACATAAAAATTTTTTTGCAACTGAAGCAATAATTTTCTCTCTAGTTAATGCTCCACCACCCCCTTTTATCATCTCCATAGAAAAATTGACTTGATCTGCACTATCAATATATATATCTAAGGAATTTAAGGTATTTAAATCAACTATTGGAATATTAAAACGATTTAACCATTTTTCTGATTGGGAAGAACTAGATACCACGCCCTTAATATGATTTGCTACTGTAGATAAAGCCTCAATAAAAAATTTTATTGTTGATCCAGACCCAATCCCGATAATAGAATTTTTAGGAACATATGATAAAGCAAATTGAGCTACAGATTTTTTTAATATATCCAAAATATTCTCTCCAGAATATATTAATATTAATATCAAAATATTACTAAGTACAAATAGAAGCTATCCCTGAATAATAAAAGAAATACAAAGCCCTAAATAAAATTCAAAATTGAGTAATTATACAAAAAAATATCTTTTTAACAATTAAGCGTGAGCTTATATATAGATATATAAAATCAATATAAATAAAGAAAATGTGATTAATTCAATTTATTAAAAAAAATATTGTTTCTGGGGTACCTGGATTCGAACCAGGGATGCCGGTATCAAAAACCGGTGCCGTAACCTCTTGGCTATACCCCAATACATATGTTATTATGAATAAAAATTTTTATTAATAATAACCTAAAATTTTACGGAAGGCGAGACTTGAACTCGCAAACTTTTCAGTGCCAGAACCTAAATCTGGTGCGTCTACCATTTTCGCCACTCCCGCAAAAAACTATTTAATAAATTTTTCTTGGCTACAACGAGAATCGAACTCGTGACCTCAGCGTTATGAGTGCTGCGCTCTAACCGACTGAGCTATATAGCCTGTTATTTTGTTTAAAAAATAATATTTAGATATTAATTCTACACAAATAAAGCAATTATTACAATCAAAATATATATAAATAAAAATATTTTTACAATGAAAATAATCATTATATTTAATATTGTAAAATTTCATGAAAATTAAAATACAAATTAATCAAAAAAATATGGAGTAATAATGCACATCAAGCGTAACTTTATTACAAGAATAGTCAAAAAATCAATATCAAAGCAACCTAAAAAAAAAATAAGAACGCGCTTTCCCCCAGAGCCTAATGGTTACCTACACCTCGGTCACGCTAAATCTATATATTTAAATTTTAATATCGCAAAAAAATACAATGGTGTTTGTACCTTAAGATTTGATGACACAAACCCAAAAAAAGAAAATATAAAATATATTGATGCAATAAAAAAAGATATACAGTGGTTAGGTTTAAATCTATACAAGGAACCAAAATATACCTCACAATACTTTTATAAATTGTATAAATACGCCATTCAGTTAATCAGAAACAATCTTGCATACGTAGAAGAATTAAATAAAAAAGAAATTAAAAAATATCGAGGATCATTAAAAACACCTGGAAAAAATAGCCCTTTTAGAAATCGAACAATTGAAGAAAATTTACTTTTATTTAAAAAAATGAAATCAGGAATTATACCAGAAGGGTCGATGTGCCTTAGAGCAAAGATTAATATGAAGTCTCCTTGTATGGTGTTAAGAGATCCAGTTTTATACCGAATTATTTTTACTAAACATCACCAAACAAATCATGAATGGTGTATTTACCCTATGTATGATTTCGCTCACTGTATCGCTGATGCTTTAGAAGGCATCACGCATTCTTTGTGTACTCTTGAATTTCAAGACAATCGTCAGTTATATGATTGGATATTAAAAAAACTAAATCTTAATCAAAAACCTCCTAAACAATACGAATTTGCTAAATTAAATTTAGAATATGCAGTATTATCTAAAAGAAAACTACAAGAATTAATAGATAAAAAAATAGTTCAAGGATGGGAGGACCCACGATTACATACATTGTCCGGATTGAGAAACAAAGGATATACTAGTAATTCTATTAAAATGTTTTGTGAAAAAATTGGTATAACTAAACAACAAAATATAATCGAATTATCTCTACTAGAGTCGTGCATTAGAAAAGATTTAAATATGACTTCTCCTCGGCGAATGGCTGTTATCAATCCCATTAAAATAGTAATTGAAAACATTCCAAAGAATCATATAGAATATTTTAGCGCCCCCAATCATCCACAAATAAAAGAAATGGGCACCAGAACGATTATGTTTTCTCAAAAAATATATATCGAAAAAGAAGATTTTCGTAGTACGGATCAAAGCAACTATAAAGGGTTAATTTTAGGAAAAAAAGTTCGCTTAAAATACGCGTGTCTCATTAAGGCAAAGAAAATTTTAAAAAACCAAAACAATGAAATTGCATATATTGTATGTAAATATTATCCCGAAAAAACAAAAAAAAATAAAAATCAAAAAAAAAAATATAATATAATTCACTGGATATCTCAAAAATCAGCTATTCCAGCTGACTTTCAATTATTTGATACATTATTTACAACCAAAACACCTGAAAAAGAAAAAAAGATTATTCCGTTTTATAATCCCCAATCATTGATTAAAAAAAAAGGATATATTGAATCTATTATAGAAACAGAAATTGTAAAACACGCTTACCAATTTGAAAGAATTGGATATTTCTTGAAAAAAAACACACATAAAAAACACAAAAAATATATTTTTAATAGAATTGTCTCGCTAAAAAACAAATACAGGAATTTTATTGACTAAATCAGCCGCTAAAAATATAAATACTTATGCTTAAGTCATAGATATTAAAATATATTTTATACTTTCAATAAGATATTTTGTTTGTATTTAAGAGACGCATATTAAACGTATATATACAACACGTAAAAAACTATTAATATATTTTTTCTAAAAACAGCAAAACCAAATCTAATGTTCTGTCAATAATTTTATTTGAGAACGACGAATCAAAATAAACAATTAAAAATATAATTATACAAACTAAAATAAACGAATATAATTAAAATAATAACATTTTAGAAAAAATATCGTTGTTGGTTTAATTTCAAAAAATCAACTTATTTATCAAAACCCCTTATATGTTTATATACTTTTTTATACATCAGGAAATATTTATGTTAAAGATAAAAAAAATACACGCTAGAGAAATATTAGACTCTCGAGGGTACCCAACTGTAGAAGCAGAAGTTCATTTAAATAGCGGTCACATTGGATCAGCGGCGTCTCCCTCTGGCGCATCAACAGGATCTAAAGAGGCTCTTGAGCTAAGGGATAACGATACAAGTCGTTTTTTTGGAAAAGGGGTTCAAAAAGCAGTACATAATATTAATTATTACATTTCTCGCGCTTTAGTAAATAAACAAGCAGATGATCAAAAAACAATAGATTCTACCATGATTGAATTAGATGGTACTCAGAATAAATCAAATCTTGGAGCCAATGCTATTCTTTCGGTCTCCTTAGCTGTATCCAAAGCAGTTTCATTGGCACGAAACATACCCTTTTATTCTTATATTTCTAAAATTAATAATTCCAAAAACAATTATTTAATGCCCTTGCCGATGATTAATATTATTAACGGTGGTATGCACGCTAATAATAATATTGATATTCAAGAATTTATGATACAACCCATTGGTGCTCATAGCATCAAGCAAGCAATACAAATGGGTTCAGAAATTTTTCATACGTTAGGGACGCTGCTAAAAGAAAAAGGATACTCTACCTGTGTAGGAGATGAAGGCGGATATGCTCCAAGCTTAAGCTCTAATGAAGAAACATTCTCTTTAATTAGTTTAGCTGTAGAAAAAGCGGGTTATAAGCTAGGAGAAGACATTACTTTTGCTCTAGACTGTGCTGCCTCAGAATTATTTGATAAAAACACTAAACTGTATACATTAAAAAACGAAAATAAAAAATTTACCTCACAAGAATTTACGCATTATTTAGAAAAATTAACTCAAAAATACCCTATTATCTCTATAGAAGATGGTCAAGATGAAAGCGATTGGGAAGGTTTTCAGTATCAAACGAAGATTTTAGGAAAAAAGATACAGCTAGTAGGCGATGATTTATTTGTGACTAACAAAAAAATCTTTACCAAAGGAATAAAAGAAAAAATTGCTAATGCTATTTTAATTAAGCTAAACCAAATAGGTACATTAACAGAGACATTAGAGACAATTCAGTTGGCTAATAAACACGGATATTCAACCATAATATCTCACAGATCTGGAGAAACTGAAGATACAAGTATAGCTGATCTCTCGGTTGGAACTTCTGCCGGACAAATTAAAACTGGCTCTATCTGTAGATCAGAGCGAACAGCAAAATATAATAGATTACTGAAAATAGAAGAATCCTTAAAACTACAAAAAAGTACATTTAAAAAGCAAATAAACCTTTTTTAAAAATATCAACAAACTCACTGTAATGCTGTCTAGAAATAAAAAATATTGTTTAATTAATACAAATAGGGGAATATACCGCCCCTATTAATATTAATATACCCTTTTCGCCCAAATAATATTCAAAAAAAATATTTACACCAAGTATTTCTCTAATTAATATTCGAGAATGCTTGTTAATAATCATGTTAATAATTCTTTCGTTATTCTAAATTCTAATATTTTATTAAAAATCTATTTATCTTAAAATAGTAAAAAATCATGTATTTTTATAAATAAATTTCATGAACAAAAAAAAATATATTAATCAATAAAAGAGCGTTGAGATGACAAAAAAAAAAATATTACTAATAGACGGAAACTACTGTTTGTACCAAACCTATTTTTCCTTTATAAATTTAAAGAATCAATTAAATGAACCAACAGGAGTTTTATATGGATGCATCGAAATACTAAATCAATTAATAAAAAAATTTAATCCCAAAAAAATCATTATGGTATTTGATACTCCAACTAAAACATTGAGACATCAATTATATGAAGAATATAAAAAAAATAGAACCCCTATGCCTTCTGGACTAGAAGAACAAATAATTCCATTAAAAGAAATAATACAATTGTTAGGCATTCCAATAATAAGTCTTGATAACGTTGAAGCTGATGATATCATAGGAACCTTATCGTCTATTTTCGAGAAAAAAAAATATTACATCTTCATATACAGCGCCGATAAAGATATGACGCAACTAGTAAATAAAAAAATTACTATTATTCCAGGAGGAATAAATAAAAACATATTAAACGAAGATGATATATACCAAAAATATGAAATATCTCCACAGTCTATGGCAGATTTTTTTGGATTAGCGGGTGATAAATGCGATAATATTCCCGGAGTACCGGGTATTGGAAAAAAAACAGCAATTATTCTTTTAAAAAAATTTACATCTGTAAAAAATATTTATAAAAATTTATTCAAAATTTCTAATTTACCCATACGAAATATTAAAAATATTACCAAAAATTTACAAAAATATAAAAAACAAGCGCTTTTGTCTTGTCAATTAACAAAAATTAATCATTCAATTCCATTGCCTAATTTGCCGTTAATCTTAAAAGACTGTAACTTACAAATACCTTTATTAATTAAAAAACTACAATACTATCAGTTAATAAAATTCTTAAAAGAAATATCCAACAATCAATTTCCTATAATTAATATATATCATGAAAAAAAAAAAAAAAAATATATCGAAATTGTTGATGAAAACATGTTATATAAGTTAATACAGATCATTATGAAAAAAAAAATATTTTCTATCGCCGCTCACCTGAGTGATATCACAAAAAGCAATATACTTTCAGTATCTATATCTATAAAAAGCTATAAAGTTTGGTGGTATACTTCAAAAAACCAAGATCATAAAGATAAAAAAATTACTAAAAAATTATTCTTAAAAAAAATGAAACCGATTTTAGAAAATAAAAAATATAGAAAAATAGGAAAAAACTTAAAAAATATGTTTCATATTTTCAAAAAATATAACATTACATTAGATGGAATGTATTTTGATACACTGGTTATTTTTTATTTTTATACAATGCGCTACGAATATACAGAATTTTTATCTAACCTAATGCAACAATATAAAATAAGAGAAAAGCATATCCTGACGGAAAAAAAAATTAATACTATCATCCAAGAATCAATTGTGTCTCAAAAAATCTATAAACAATATAAAAAATATATGTATATTCAGTCTAAAAAAAAAATATTTAAATCAATCGATATGCCTCTCTTACTTGTTTTATCTACCATGGAACATAACGGTGTACTAATAAAAAAAAAAATACTAGAAAAACAAAAAAAAAGAATTAGTAATACAATAAAAATACTTAAAAAAAAAATATATTTTCATGCAAAAGAAAAATTCAATATCAACTCTTCAAAACAATTACAAAAAATTCTATTTGATAAACATCACCTCCCGTATGTTAAAAAAACAAAAAAAGGCAGTGTCTCTACCAACGAGCACGTACTAACGGAATTATCTAATTTTCATAAATTACCTAAAATCATTTTACAATATAGAATGTTAAATAAAATCAAAAATACATATTTAAAAAATTTAATCCACTGTATAAATAATCAAACAAATAGAATTCATACCACGTATCACTTAACCTCTACTTCAACTGGTAGATTGTCTTCCACTCAACCTAATTTACAAAATATTCCAATTAAAACAAAGTTAGGAAAAAAAATTAGAATCGCGTTTATAGCTAAAAAAAAATGGTTATTATTAACCGCGGATTACACTCAAATTGAGCTTCGAGTTATTGCTCACTATTCTCAAGATCAAGCTCTTATTGAAGATTTATCTCAAAAAAATGATGTTTACTGCAAAACGGCGAGTCATATCTTTAATATCCACGTTAATAATATTCAGCCACATCACAGAAACATAGCTAAAACTATTAACTTTGCTATATTATACGGAATTAGTCCTTTTGGACTGTCGCAAAAATTAAATATTTCTACTGCACAGGCTAAAGACTATATACAATCATATTTTTTTAGATATCAAAAAGTAAAAAAATACATGAACCTTGTATATCATACGGCCAAAAAAAAAAAATATATCAAAACCCTCTTTGGGAGAAAATTACACATCTCCAACATTACGTCACAAAATAAAGCATTAAGAAACAATGCGAAACGATTTTGCATAAATGCAATTATACAAAATACAGCAGCAGACATCATTAAAATATCTATGATTAATTTACATTCTATATTTCAGGAAAAATTTTTTAATGATGCTAAAATAATTATGCAAATACACGATGAATTAGTATTTGAAATAAAAGAGGATAAAAAAGAAGATTTAATTAAAGTTATCAAACACAGCATGGAAAATAGCACACTGTTAGCAGTTCCTTTAAATATTTTCATAAATATAGGGAAAAATTGGAAAGAGGTTCAACCATCAAGCTTGTCTGTGTAATGAAGAAACATACCACAACGATAAAATTTCTATTACTGCCGAAATATTCGATTTATTAAATTTAGAAAAACTCAATATAGTAATCTTCATACACCATTTGATTAATTTTTTACGTAACAAAAAAACTCTTCTATACGCGTATTGTTTAGAAACTTTATCGCTTTTTGTTAAAATAATTAATACAGGTAATAATCTTAATTTTATTTTTTTTAAAATAATTTTGTCATATTCCTGTAAAGAGCGACGGATATCAGAGAGAAAAACAATACCCCTCAAACACTTTCTATTCCTTAAATAAAAAAATAAATTATTGTTGAGTAAATTTTGTGTAACGTGATCAATTTTAGAATACCCATAACCAGGAAAATCTATTATCCGAAAATCTGATAAAACATTAAATAAATTTATTGTTCTTGTTCGACCGGGGAGCTTGCTAACTCGAGCTAATTGTTTGTTATTGGTTAAACAATTAATAAGACTAGATTTTCCTGAATTAGAACGACCTAAAAAAGCTACTTCTATTCCAAAAAAGTCTTCTACTGCAGAGCAGTCAATAATGCTTTTTAAAAAAAAAGTTTTATCAAACTTTATATTATTCAAATATATGTTATCCTTATTTCTTATGAAAAACTTGATAAAAAAACATCCTCAATCTTCACATATGCGCGCATAAAAATAGAAACAATCAACTTTAATATACAATTAAAAAATTTTATACAGTTCAAAATAAAACATGGTATTTACAACAATTATATTTGTTAAAAAGAAATATAGATATACAGAAATAAAAATAAAGCTATATACATATCATGTATTCACATTGTATGCGCACATCAAAGATGATGTATTGAAATTCAATGAAGATAATTAATAATATTTAATAATTAAAAAACAACTATGTCATAAATTTTATAAAACATTTCAAAAAGAGTGTATATGAAAAAAAAAATAAAAAACATTGCTATTATTGCTCATGTTGATCATGGAAAAACTACTTTACTTGACCAACTGCTCAAACAATCAGGAACCTTTCAGGAACATGAAGAAACAGTTGATAGAATTATGGATTCTAACGAACTAGAAAAAGAAAGAGGAATAACCATTCTATCAAAACATACATCAATTCAATGGAATAACTATCATATCAATATCATTGATACACCTGGACACGCTGATTTTGGAGGAGAAGTAGAAAGGATATTGTCTATGGTAGATTCTGTTTTATTAGTAGTAGATGCTTTTGAAGGGCCGATGCCGCAAACGCGATACGTAACAAAAAAATCATTTCTATATAACATTAAGCCAATCGTAGTAATTAATAAAATGGATAGAAAAACTATTAGACCGGATTGGGTAGTAAACCAAATATTTGATTTGTTTGTGAACCTATCGGCTAATGACGAGCAATTAGATTTTCCAATAATATATTCGTCAGCTTTATTAGGAAAGTCAGGAAATCACCCTGAAGACATGAAGAACAATATGATTCCTTTATTAAACGCTATTACCAAACATACTCCTAAACCAAGTATATCACAAAAAAATTTTTTTCAAATGCAAATATCGCAATTAGATTTTAATAACTATTTTGGACTGATAGGAATTGGAAAAATACAGCAAGGCACTTTAATTAACAACCAAACAGTTTCGGTATTAAGAGAAAATAAAAAAATATATACGGGAAAAGTTAACCATATATTAAGATTTTATGGATTAAAGCAAAAAAAAATTAAAAAAGCGTATACTGGAGATATTGTAGCGATTACTGGACTTAGCGACATTTCTATTTCTGATACCATTTGCGATCCAGAATTTTTATACCCTTTACCTAAATTAAAGATCGATAAACCAACAGTAAAAATGTTATTTTATGTTAATCAATCACCTTTTTGTGGCCAGGAGGGAAAGCATATCACTTCAAGAAAGATTTTTGAGCGCTTAAAAAAAGAAACTATTCGAAATATATCGTTAAAAGTAGAAGAAACAAAAAATTCAAACGCTTTTTCTGTTTCAGGAAGAGGTGAATTGCATTTATCTATTCTACTTGAACAATTACGTAGAGAAAATTTTGAGTTAGAAGTATCAAGACCTAGAGTTATCTTAAAACAGAAAAACGGAATTTTTACTGAGCCGTATGAATTAACGTTACTTGATATTGAAGAAGCGCATCAAGGCCAGTTAATACAAAAAATTGGTGAGTTAAGAGGGGACATACAAAAAATATTAAATAATGAAAATAACAGAATTCAAATTGAATGTATTTTATCTAGCAGATCTTTAATTGGGTTCCGGTCTGAATTCATGAATATTACCTCGGGTAGCGGAACGTTTTTTTCTACTTTCAGTCACTATGATACAATGCAGGCAAAAACATACGGATATCGAAAAAATGGAGTTCTTATATCTAAAAGCACGGGAACAGCTGTTTCTTTTTCCATTTGTAATTTACAAAATAGAGGAAAAATGTTTATTAAGCACGGAGAAAGAGTTTATGAAGGTCAAATCGTGGGAATTCATAATAGATCAAATGACTTAACCGTAAATTGCTTGACTGGTAAAAAACTAACTAATATGCGAGCTTCAGGTACTGACGAAGCAATCAATTTAGTAAAACCAATTAAAATTACGCTAGAATATGCGTTAAATTTTGTAAATGACGATGAATTAATAGAAATTACACCGAAGTCTATACGATTAAGAAAAATATTCCTTAAAGAGAGCGAAAGGAAAAAAAATAACAAAAAAATAATAGAAAATGCATACGCTCATAAATAAAAAATTATTTGAAGAATCTTTAAAAGAGAATCTTTATAAATTAAAAAAAGATTCTTTTTTACTATCTACGTGATAGTATAGGGATATTTTTCAAACATTCTATGTTCGAAAATAGATGTTTAAAGAACTAAAACATATGTATGCTAAATAACACCTTCGGACATGATGATAAAAAAAATCTATTCTGTTCTTTAAAAAAAAACTTTTTCATACGAACTTGTAGTAATATTTTTTCTTTATGCACAAATACCCATGATAAAATTATCCCTACCTGGCAGGTAAGTCCGTATGAATCTATATACTCAACATATTCTCTAACCTTGGGGGAGCATGAGCAAACCATGGTACCTAATAAAGAGCAAATAATAAATTTATTAATTTTTTTATTTTCATACATACACAAAGCCTCTTGGCCATAATAACAACCTTTATTAAACGTAATTGCATTCCATTTTTTTAAACCCATCGTCTGCAAAATAAAACGACCTGATATTGGTGGATCAAAAACAGGAAAATTAGCTTCAATATCTAGCGCTAACCATTGAGAACTATAACTAAATAAAACTTTATCTCTCATAAAATTCAAAAAACAAGCTAATCCTGCTCGAGGAACAATAATTAATAATCTTTGAATCGGCTCTTGTAATTTTAATACAATAAAGTTGTTGATGACAAAAAATTTTTTATCTCTTTTAATCGATTGCGAAAAAAAAATTTCTAATAAACCATAAACTCGCTTACCGCATAAACCATACAAAAAAAAATTTTTTTCTTCTGAAATATTTACTTTAGAAAATAAAGCATATTTATTTAATTCCAATAGATGCTGGGGCACTATAGAAGACCTCACAACATACATATAACAACCATAATATTTAAATATTAAAAAAATAGCTAAAACTTTTCCCTGAAGATTACAATAAGCTCCAACTTTATAGATATCCCGATAAATATCATTAATATTGATAGTAAACTGATTATTTAGATATTTTTTTTTATCTATTCCAGTCACCCTTATAAGGGACCATTGCTCTAACGATATTAATGTATCGCTTATATTCGAACTTAAACAAACATATTTCTTGTAAAAACTGTTATGTATCATAAATAACTCTTACTCCTTAAATATCTATAAAACACTGGGTATTATACGTATACACCCTGTAATAAAATTATTGATGTTTAATAAAAATATAACTATATTATAAAAGAACTATAACATATATACGCGGTAGCATAAAAAATTATTAAATCCAAATATATCTTCAAGAATGATATCAGAAGATCTATTGGATATAATTTCTTTTATAATAAAAATGGAGAAAAATATTGGAAAATCATTTTTTAATAAAAAAAAAAAAAAAAATACAAGACAGAATCTATAACTTAAAGAGGGCTCTTTGACTATAACAACAAACAAAAAGCAATTCAATTAATCGATATTAAAATAAAAGCATTGTTAATGCAAAAAAAAACTAAAAAAATATCTGAATTATATAAAAAAAAAAATCTTTTATTAGAAAAAACAAGAAAAATTCAAGAATTAACTATGATATTTCAAGAGATAAAAGATTGGATAGAAATATTTAAAAATGAAAACGATATCGCAGTTATAAAAGAAATAAAGTCTGAATATAAAAAATTGAAAAAAAAAATTAATATTTTAGAAAAATATACTTTGTTTAATAATAAACATGATAAAAAAAATTGTTTTTTAAACATAACATCTGGATCTGGGGGAACTGAATCTCAAGATTGGACTAGGATGTTGTTAAAAATGTATTTAAAATATTCAATAAAAAAGGGTTTTAAAGTAACAGTTATTACAGAATCTAGGGGAGAAAACGGAGGAATAAAATCTATTACAGTAAAAGTAAAAGGTAAATTCGCGTTCGGTTGGTTTCGCACAGAAACCGGAATACATCGATTAGTTAGAAAAAATCCATTTGATTCGAACAATAAAAGACATACTTCTTTTAGTTCAATATTTGTATATCCGGAACTAAAAAATAAAATCAATATAAATATTCAGCCTAAAGATTTAAGAATTGATGTATACCGAGCATCAGGATCAGGAGGTCAGCATGTAAACCGAACAGAATCAGCTGTTCGTATTACGCACATCCCTACCGGAATAACTACTCAATGTCAAAATGATAGATCACAACACAAAAACAAAAATACAGCTTTAAAACAACTGCAGGAAAAATTGTATAATGCAGAAAATAAAAAAAAATATATAGAAAAAAAAAATATTAATAAAAATAAACCAGATATTAAATGGGGAAACCAAATCCGCTCATATACATTAGATGATTCAAGAATCAAAGATATAAGAACACGAATAGAAAGAAAAGATATCGAAAATATTTTAAACGGTGATTTACATGAATTCATTGAAGCGAGTTTAAAAATGGGATTTTAAAAAATATGTCAAAAATTATAGAGTCTAGCAAAATAGACGGAATTGCAAAAAAAGAAAAACGGATCAGAAAAAATAAACTTCAAAAACTGCGCCAATTAGGATTTGATTTTCCGAATAAATGCCATTACAAACAAACCATTCAGGAGCTGTGTTGCTTATACGGACAACATGCTAAACACGAATTACATGAAATTAACTGTAACATTAGTACGGCCGGAAGAATAATCAAAAAAAGAGTTTTAGGAAAAGCCTTATTTTTTGTTATACAAAATTATAATTTTGTTATTCAAATTTATATAAAAAGCAATTTATTTGAAAAAAATTATTATAAAAATCACATTATAGAATTAGATTTAGGTGATATTATTGAAACTCAGGGTAAATTATTTAAAACTAATACACTAGAATTATCTATTTATTGTAAAAAAATATACTTATTAACAAAAGCTATAAGACCCTTACCGGATAAGTATTATGGTCTTAAGAATCAAGAAATTAAGTATAGAAAGAGATATTTAGACCTTATTTCCGGAAAAGAAACAATGAATATCTTTATAAAAAGATCCGATATTATTTTTAATATCCGGTCTTTTATGAAAAAAAAAAATTTTCTCGAGGTAGAAACTCCTATGATGCATCCCGTTCCGGGCGGAGCTAATGCAAAACCTTTTATTACTTATCACAACTCTTTAAGCGAAACTATGTATTTAAGAGTAGCCCCTGAATTATATCTAAAAAGACTGATTATCGGAGGATTTGATAAAATATTCGAAATAAATAGGAATTTTAGAAACGAAGGTATTTCTACTAGACATAATCCTGAATTTACTATGATGGAAATTTACATGTCTTATAGTAATTACAAAGATATGATGTCTCTTTTAGAGAAACTGTGTATTTTTTTAGTAAGAAAAATTTCTTCTTCATTAATTATAACGTATAATAAACATGAATTAAACTTTAATAAAAAAATAAAAAAAATGACAATGATCGAATCTATTATAAAATTTAATAAAAATATTCACGCTACTGATTTAGACGATATTGACAAAATAAAAGTATTAATCAAAAAACTAAATATTCATACTACTTCTTCCGCATCTCTAGGAGAGATTATACATTTAATTTTCGAAAAAACGACAGAAAAAAAAATCATCAACCCTACCTTTATTACAAGTTATCCTATTGAAATTTCCCCTTTAGCCAGGAAAAAAGAAAAAGATAAAAAAACTGCAGAACGATTTGAATTTTTTATATCTGGATATGAAATAGCGAACGGTTTTTCTGAATTAAATGATCCCAACGAACAAAAAAAACGCTTTAAATTACAAATAAAACAAAAAAAAAGAAACCAAAAAGAACTACATAATTTTTATTATGACAAGGATTATATTACAGCACTAGAACATGGTTTACCGCCTACATCTGGATTAGGTATAGGAATTGATAGATTGATAATGATTTTGACAAATCAAAAAAGTATTAAAGATGTTATCTTATTTCCTATTTTAAAAAAGATTCTTTAACTAAAGTGTAGTAAATAACAAGAAACGAAAAGATTTTTAGGCAATTTAATCAATTATAAAGCCAAATAATAAAATTATTATACTCAAATAAAATCTATGCATTCTATTCTTTAAATTCAGAAATTAAAATAATTTAAAAAATAATAAAAAATAACCCCACGGAATCATCATATGCGTTATACAACTGAAATACAGCAAAAAATGTTAGAACGTAAAAATTTAATACCTTTAATTGAAAAATATAATACTCCCATGTGGGTTTACAATGCAGATATTATTAAAACACAAATTAAAAAATTGAAAAAATTTGATATTATTAGATTTGCTCAAAAATCTTGTTCTAATATCCATATCTTAAAAATTATGCAACGAAATAATATAAAAATTGATGCTGTATCTTTAGGAGAAATCGAAAGAGCTTTAGCTGCAGGGTTTCAACCTAAAGATCATAATATTGTTTTTACATCAGATATTTTAGAAAATGATGTTCTTCAAAAAGTCATTGAACTCAATATACCTGTTAATGCGGGTTCAGTAGATATGTTAAAAAAAATCGGGAAAATATCTCCACAATACCCTGTATGGATCAGAATTAATCCTAAATTTGGTGATGGACATCATTTAAAAACTAATACGGGAGGAGAAAATAGCAAACACGGAATTTGGGATCCGTTAGAGGCTCTTGCAATAATCAAACAATATAACTTAAATTTAATTGGATTGCATATTCATATTGGTTCGGGAGTTAACGAAAAAAACTTATATCAAGCAAGTCTAGCAATGCAAAAATATGCAATACAAATAAACAAAAAAATACAATTTATCTCAGCTGGGGGGGGATTAAAAATTCCATATACATCTCTAGATCAAGAGACTAATATTAGTAATTATTTTGAAACATGGAATAAAACTAAAAAAATTATTTCTTCAAGACTAAAATGTCCTATTCGGCTAGAAATTGAACCAGGACGTTTTTTAGTTGCTCAATCTGGTATTTTAATTGCTGAAATATATTCAATAAAAAAAATAGGAAAAAATACTTTTATACTTATAAATGCAGGATTTAATGATTTAATGAGACCAGTATTGTACGGAAGTTATCATAAAATCACCGTACTCCATAAAAATCCTATAAATGAACAAAAAAGCTCAGTTATTCAAGGAATTATTGCAGGACCATTATGCGAATCAGGAGATGTGTTTACGGTAACAAAAACTGGAATAATATGTCATAGAAAAATCCCACAAGTCCATATCGGAGATTATATTATTATACATAATACGGGGGCTTATGGTGCTTCTATGTCCTCAAATTATAATAGTCGACCGTTAATACCAGAAATATTATATAAAAATAATAAATTTAAATTAATTAGAAGGCGTCAAACAATACAAGAAATGTTAAACTTGGAAACATCGTTATAAACATACGTAAGTAAATTGTATGAACGGTTTCAATCCATAAAACACTTTATAAAAAATAATAAATTTATTTTTGATATCTAGTGGGCGCTTAAACCAACTTAACGTACTAAATATGCCTATACATAACTTCAAACTCAATATTAAAACTATGAAAAAAAAAGTATATATTAAAACATGGGGATGTCAAATGAACGTTCATGACTCCTCAATGATAAAAAATATTTTAAAAGCAACCAATCAATATACTATAATCGATCAACCTGAAATATCTGACATATTAATTTTAAATACCTGTTCAATTAGAGAGAACGCACAAGAAAAGTTATTTCATCAACTCGGCCGGTGGAAAAAATTAAAAAAAAAAAAAACAAAAACCATAATAGCGGTGGGGGGATGTGTTGCTACTCAAGAAGGAAAGAAAATTTATAAAAGAGCTAATTTTATCAATATTATATTTGGTCCACAAACACTGCATAGATTACCAAAATTATTGGAGCAAGCTTATACGAATAAGAAAATATTAATTGATATTAAAGAAAAGTCGCTAAAAAAATTTGACCATTCAATTAATAAAGAAATAAACAAAAAAATTACGTCATTTGTTACTATCATAGAGGGATGTAATAAATATTGTTCTTTTTGTATTGTTCCGTATACTAGAGGAAAAGAAACTAGTAGAAATAACAAAGACATTCTCACAGAAATAACCAGTCTAACACAAATTGGAGTACGCGAAGTTATTTTATTAGGTCAAAATGTTAATGCTTATAATATATACAATAAAAAAAGCAAAAAAAAATATCGTTTTTCAGACTTATTATATGAAATAGCCGCAATTCCAAAAATTGATAGAATCAGATATATAACTAGTCATCCCATAGAATTTAGCGATGATATTATAGATGCATATAAAAAAATTCCTCAGCTAACAAATTTTTTACATTTACCCATACAGAGCGGATCAAATAAAATTTTACGACTAATGAAGCGCGGCTATACTGTAGAAAAATATGAACATATTATTGATAAATTAAAGCACATTAGACCTAACATGACAATTAGTTCTGATTTTATTGTCGGATTTCCTGGAGAAACAGATAAAGATTTTCAAAAAACCCTTGATTGCGTATCAAAAATTAATTTTGATACTAGCTATAGTTTTATCTATTCGCAAAGACCGGGAACCAGAGCAGAAAAATTAATAGATACAACTTCTCTAGAAGAAAAAAAGAAAAGATTATTTCTCCTACAAAATACAATAAAACAACAAGCGCTTCGTTGGAAAAGAAGGATGTTAGGCACTCAACAATCCGTTTTAGTAGAAGGCTTTATGAAAAACAATATTCACGAATTATATGGACGAACAGAAAATAATAGAATTATTATTTTTACCGGAAACTCAAATCTAATTGGAAAATTAATCAACGTGACTGTTACCAACATTAATTATCATACTTGTTTGCAGGGAAAAATTAATAAAATAAATACTTACAAAATACTCAATACGCGTTCAGCAAGCTAATAAAATAAAATTCAAAAAACTAATATGAAACTATATATTCAGAATAGATGCACAAAAAAATCTTTTTTTCCTAAAAAAAAAGATTTTTTATTATGGTTATATACAATTTTAGAAAACCAAAAAAAAGAAATTACTATTAGAATAGTAGATTGCCTAGAAATAAAATATTTAAACTATCGTTACAGAAATCATAATATTGTAACTAACGTTCTATCTTTTCCTTCTACAGAATCAATATACACTAAGCACCACTTTCCTTATTATATAGGAGATATCATTCTATGTTCTGAATATATTAATAAAGAAGCAAGGCATTTAAAAAAAAATATATTAGAGCATTGGGCTCACATGGTTGTTCACTCTGTATTACATCTATTACATTATCAACATGACGATAAATCAAGTCAAAAAAAAATGCAAAGACTAGAAAAAAGAATAATGCTAAAGTTAGGATATCGCGACCCTTATAATTAAAAAAAAATAAAATTTAATGTCGTACTATTAAAAATATAGCTTATATTTAAAATTTATAAATTTTAATAAACTTTTAATATATTTATACAATACTAAATAGCTTTTGATTTCTTATATATACGCCCAATTAAAATCCACCTTAACTTTGCCTATACTATTTATAAATATTATATATATAATGATTAATTAAAAACACACAATCAAACAAATTACATGAAATATATACATTTTTATCGCATGTACATATTAATAATAATTATGTGAAAAATCTTATTTATAAATTTCTTGAATAAATGAATAATATTAAAATGTTTATTGGAAAAAAATATGAAACACAATGAATATCATCATAAAAAAATAGAATCGATGGTTCAAGATCACTGGATGAAAAAAAATACTTTTTCTGTCATTAAAGATAAAAAACAGGAAAAATTTTATTGCTTACCTATGTTACCATACCCTTCTGGAAAATTACACATGGGTCACGTACGCAATTATACTATATGTGACGTTATTTCTCGTTATCAGCGCATGCTTGGAAAAAACGTATTACATCCTATAGGCTGGGATGCATTTGGGTTACCGGCAGAAGAAACGGCAATTAAAAATAATATTTCACCTCAAGAATGGACATATAAAAATATTGCTATTATGAAAAAACAATTAATATCACTCGGTTTTAGTTATGACTGGACGAGAGAAATTACTACATGTACACCAGAATACTATCGCTGGGAGCAATTATTTTTTATAAAACTATTTAAAAAAAAACTGGTATACAGAAAAAAAACTTTAGTTAATTGGTGTGAATTTGATCAAACTGTACTTGCAAACGAACAAGCTCAAAAAGGTTTATGCTGGAGATGCGGTTCCAAAATTACTTTAAAAAAAGTATCACAATGGTTTATTAAGATTACAGAATATGCAGAAGAATTATTACAAGATCTCCAGCTACTAGCTGAATGGCCTAAAGAAGTTATTACTATGCAAAAAAATTGGATAGGAAAATCAATAGGAATAAACATAACTTGTAAGCTTTACAATAAAGATTATACGTTAAAAATATATACTACTCAGCCCGAGACTATTATGGGGATAACCTTTTTTGCAATATCAATACATCATCCGTTAATTTCATATCTCCTCAAAGATGACGTTCAAATAAATCAATTTATAAAAAAAAATAAAGATATAAAAATTGCAGATTTTCAAAACAAAAACCAAACTATAGGAATTAATACCAATTTATTCGTACTACATCCAATCACCCAAAAAAAAATACCGCTATGGATTGTAAATTATGTAAAACATGATTATGCTACCGGAGCTATCATGGCTGTTCCAGGAAGCAATGCAACTGATTATAATTTTGCTAAATCTAACCATATTTCTACTAAACAAATATTTTCGAAGATAAATCAAGATAATCAGGAAAAAGAAAAAATAAAATTAGTGAATTCAGGAAAATTCAATGGATTAAGTAAAAAAAAAGCACGCAAAGTAATCTCAAGTATTCTTATTAATCAAAAAATAGCAAAAAACGCCACATTTTACAAAATAAAAGATTGGTGTATTTCTAGACAAAGATACTGGGGGGCGCCTATTCCTGTTATTAAAAATAAAAGAGGAGAATGGTTTCCCGTTTCTGAAGCCGAATTACCTATTCTTTTACCCAAAGCAATATGTAAAAATCAATACTTCACATCTATGCCGAACAAAAAAAATAAATTAGAAAAAAAAATTTCTCAAAAATTAATGACTCGCGAAAGTGATACATTCGATACTTTCATGGAATCTTCTTGGTATTATGCTAGATACACTAATCCATATTGGACAACAGATATTATAGATATTGAATCAGCAAAATACTGGCTCCCTGTAGATCAATATGTTGGAGGAATCGAACACGCTGTAATGCATTTAATATATTTTAGATTTTATCATAAATTATTGCGTGATTTCGGATATTTACATTCTTTAGAGCCGGTAAAAAAACTTATCTGCCAAGGCATGGTGATAATTGATTCATTTTATACACATAATGCTGATGGAAGTAAAAAATGGTTATCATTATCAGAACTGAAGGTTACTCGTAATATTCATGACAAAGTTATTAACGTATCAAAAAAAAATGATTCACGAAAAGTAGTGTACGCTGGAAAGATTAAAATGTCAAAATCAAAAAATAACGGTATAGATCCAACCTTCATAATAAATAAATATGGAGCAGATACACTACGATTATTTTTAATGTTTGCAGCTCCTATCAACTCGGATCTAGAATGGAACTCACAAAGTATTGTAGGCATGTATAGATTCTTAACAAAAATATGGAACTTTGTTCATTCTACTAATACTGATCTATCCACAAAAAACTGTAACAGCGCTAAATATAGCCAATCAAAAATATTATCCCGATTACATAAAACAATATTAATCGTTACCCAGGATATTGAGATAAAAAATTCATACAATACAGCTATAGCGCAAATAATAAAATTTTTTAACTATATTGTAGAAAAACATGCGCAAAAAAAAATAGACGCAGAAGTTTTAAAGGAATCTTTGGAAACTATTATAAAAATTATGTATCCTTTTACGCCTCATATTTGTTTTGTTTTATGGAAAAAAATAAAAGGAAATCATCAAATTATTGATACCGAGCCATGGCCTCAAGTTAAAAAAAATTTAATTATTAAAAATTCTTGTAGGCTTGTGGTTCAAATTAATGGAAAAAAAAGAAATGTCATAACAATTAATAATAATTTAATTAAACAAGAAATTATTAAGTTTATTGTACAAGCACAAGAAACGAAAAAATATTTCCAAAATATGGTGATTCAAAAAATTATTTATATACCTAAAAAAATTATTAATTTTGTCTTATATTCAGATAAATAAAAGAAAAAAAATATTATGTTTATTGATACTATGAATTTAAAAAAATATTTATATAATAATAAGATTAGTACCATTGTAATAATCGAATCTAACTATATTTTTATTAAAGAAAATAAAAAAATAATTATCAAATATTTTAAAAAAAAAATTTTAAAATAGTAAATCAGCTGACCTATCAAGCACACAATTGGCAAAATACCACTCAAAAAATGCAAAAAAAAGATTTATTTTTTCAAAATAAAATATTTTATATAACAATTTATGAGTCACAGCTATCGTGGCGCATGAAACTAGACATAGAGAAAACAAAAAAATATACTAAAAATATTATTAAAATATTTTGTTTTCCGTGCTTATATGATGCCTTGTCGTGTAAAAATTTTTTCATTAATTTTTTTAAATTTAGAATTTTAATAATAAATAATGAATCATCATATATTCAAAATATAAACTATTGGATGGAAAAAAAAATAAAAACAAGTAACATGAATATTACGAAATCAGCAAAAAAGTTTTTATTCACAAAAAACCATACTAATATACTAGTTTTAACTAATTTTTTAGAAAAAATTATTTTATTATATCCCACACAAATCGTTACACTAGAAATGATTCAAAAATATTACAATATAAATAAGGTATTCAATTATTCTAATTGGATTCAAGCTATTGTCAATCTAAAAAAAAAAAATCTCTTTTTATTCTCAAGACGCTGAAAAAACAAAAATATGATTATTTGATCCTAATAAGCGCTTATAAAACACTAATATATATACTTTTACATCTTAAAGAAAAGAACACTATAAAAGATAATTATGCGGATTGTTTAGCATATAAAAATACAATAATAAATATGCCTCTACACTCACTAATCCAAAAAAATAGTATTCAGACTATTAAATTAGCTTTTACACTGCTAAAACAAATAGAAATTTGTTTACAATATGAACAAATCACGATGATTTGGATGCATTTACAAACATTATCTATTCTTTTGAGTTAAAGTTTTTACTTAATCGAATCTGTATGATTATGTTACATAGATAAATATAATAATATGTAAATATATATATATACGTATATATATATTTATATTTACAAATAAAGATTTTTTAAAAAATATTGTTGACATTTACTTCTGAGCACAAAGGAGCAAGATAATGAAAAAAAAAATAGATTTACTGGGATTAAGATGCCCCGATGTCATCATGATACTGAGAAAAGAAATAAGAAAACTGAAACAAGGACAAACAGCTGTAGTTGTTACGGATGATGTATTTAGTAAAAAAGACATTATTTTATTTTGTCGGTTTATGAAACATCAGTTATTATCTATATCCTACAAAAAAATTCCCTATACCTGTATGATTAAAGTTGGAAAAAAAATACTAATCTAATTGCATTATAAACACTTTTAATAATATTATTGATGTATCAAAATATTCAAAATACGACGCAAAGGCTCAGCCGCGCCCCATAATAATTGATCACCGACCGAAAAAGCTGATAAATATTTTTTCCCGAAGTTCATTTTTTTAATACGACCAATTGGAATATTTAGTGTTCCAGTTACATTTAAGGGAGTTAATTGCTTTATAGAATCCTCAAGAGTATTATTTATTACTCTTACCCAAGGATTATGAGAAGCAAGCATAGACTGAATCTCTTTAATCGAACAATCGCTATTAAGCTTTATAGTAAAAGCTTGACTATGGCATCTTAGAGAAGGAACTCGAACACAAATACCATCAATTGGAATATAATTCTTTCTATTTAATATTTTGTTTGTTTCTGCAGAACCTTTCCACTCTTCTTTCGTTTGACCATTATTCATAGGAGTATCAATCCACGGCAGTAAATTTCCCAATAATGGAGTTTTTATTTTATTTTTTGAACAATCAATGGTTTTTAAGGATTTAGTAAATTCTCTTTCCAATTCAAGTATTGGTCGTTTAGAAGAAAGGTAAGAAGAGATATCTGTATAGGAATATCCTATTTGTTTTAATAAATCTAACATACTCTGTGCGCCACTACCTGATACAGATTGATATGTAGAAACAGAGACCCACTCAATAAGATTTTGTGTGAACAGACCCCCTAAGGACAACAACATCAAACTAACCGTACAATTTCCACCAATAAAAGCCTTAGTTCCGCTTTCTATACCAGCCTGTATTGCATCCAAATTTATTGGGTCTAATACGATAATAGATTCATTATTCATCCTAAGATATGACGATGCATCAACCCAATAACCCTTCCAACCTCGAGCTTTTAGTTTTTGATACACAATTTTTGTATATTTTTCACCTTGACAAGAGACAATAATATCTAGAGGAATTAGACATTCTAGATCATACGCGTCTTCTAAGAGAGGAGTTTCTAAATTTTCTACGTTAGGAGAAGCGCAATGTAATTGCGAAGTTGTAAAAAAAGCTGAATAGAAATTATTAAAATCATTTTCTGCTTTCAAGCGTTGCAATAAAACAGATCCCACCATTCCTCTCCATCCTACAAAACCTACTACTTTTTTCATAATTTTTCTCTGTAATATAAATTAAATATAATTAATAACATATATTAATCACCATATAAGCTATTTAATGCATATCAATGTACTATTGATTTTTCGAAGGAATGAATACACATTATATTCCTTTATTGATAATTAACACTCAAATATTATCTATTTTAACTATTATACATAATAAAAAAAATAATATATATTATATAAAAATTTTTAACTTATAGTTTAGTAAAATTTTAGAAAATACTTTAAATATTATAGATAAGATATTGTTGGAGATATATACTTTTATGATTTTTACAGAAACTATAAATCACTAAACTTTCAATAATAATCATGTATATCATATATTTATTTTTCTTTAACAATACTAGCTTTCTAGCAAAGCCCCTAATTTATTTTTAATTTATTTTTTAATTTATTTTTTAGCAATGAATTTTTTTTAAAAACCTAAAAAATCATAACAATATATATTTAATTTTTTTTAAATAACAAATTTATCTATGAAATTATATAAATACCCATAATATACACCTTCATTCTCTTTAAAAGAATATAAAAAAATTTTATAAACTTAATTATATTTTTGTTGGTTATATTATAAAAAATATAAGAATATAGAAATATAAATATCAAATATATTTTTAATAAAACAAAGAATAAATAAAATAATAGAAACGATGTCTTCTAAAAACAATGAAAAATATTTTTTTTCAATAAATTAATTATTACATACCTCTATTCATATAGAAATAATGTATTTTCAAAAATAATTAACAAATACTTTATAAAAAGCAAAGCTATTAATTTTCACAAATCTTCTGAAAAAATAAAAAACTCTTTAAAAAAAACATTTAATGTATACACACTGTAATATTGAATATACTGAAATCAACTGGTAGTTAATGTGACTTTAACGGTTTATACTAATATTTATAACAATAAGTATCATACATATGCGGCGTGCAGAAGAACTACAAAAAAATATTCGCTTTAGCGATAAAATTTATAATAATCCGTACAAATATATATTATACTAATGCTACACAAGAATTAGCTATATGCTGATACTAACAATTTTCATCATAAAATATGATATCTATAAAAGAGTAAAATTGTATGATACACATGAAGGATATAGAACTAACTAATAAAAGGGTGTTTATTCGACTAGATTTAAATGTCCCTATTGATAAAAACAAAATTACCTCAAGTGAACGAATTGATCGATCCATTCCTACGATTCAATTAGCTTTAAAAAAAAACGCAAGAATTCTCTTGGCCTCTCATTTAGGAAGACCTAAAGAAGGAGAATATAATAAACGATTTTCTTTATTTCCCGTTTTTCAGTATTTGAAAAAAAAATTACCAACTGTAGATATAATTTTTTCTCAAAATTATTTAAACGGAATACAGATACAACCTAATCAAATTGTATTATTAGAAAATGTGCGCTTTAATTGCGGAGAAACTAAAAATAACACTCATTTAGCTAAAAAATATGCTCAATTATGTGATGTCTTTGTTATGGATGCATTTGCCACAGCGCATCGTGTAGAATCTTCTACCCACGGAATTTGTGATTTTGTAAAAACAGCTTGCATAGGTCCTCTTTTATACTCAGAAATAAAGATACTAAAAAACATTCTAAATAAACCCAAGCGACCCATGGTTACAATTATTGGAGGCGCAAAAGTATCAACAAAATTTAAATTGTTAAGCTCACTATTAAAAATAACAGATACTATGTTAGTTGGCGGAGGTATAGCAAACACATTTATTTCCTTATTTCATTCGGTAGGCAAATCTTTACATGAAAAAAATTTCCACAAACAGGCCAAAAAGCTGTATTCTTCCAATAAAATATTATTTCCTAGCGATTCCAGAGTTAGTACATCATATTCAGAACAAGCGCAAGCTACTGTAAAACCAATTTCTCAAATATCTGATAATGAAGAAATCTTGGATATCGGAGATAAAACAATTGATAACTATGAAAAAATTATTAATACCGCTAAAACAATATTATGGAATGGTCCTATGGGTGTATTTGAGTTTCCAAACTTTAGAAAAGGAACAGAAAAAATCGCTAGAGCCATTGCAAATCACTCTGCTCTTTCTGTTTCGGGCGGCGGGGATACTATAGCTGTAATTGATTTATTTGATTTAAAGAAAAAAATATCCTATATTTCTACTGGCGGAGGGGCGTTTTTAGAATTTATAGAAAATAAAACTCTTCCGGTCATTGAAAGACTAAAACGCTTTAAAAATAAATAAATTTTGTCAAAAAAAACAAAATAGAACACCTTCTCAACTAAGGATATTAATCATGTGTAAAATTTTAGACATCGTTGAACCAGGAGTATTAAATGCCGAGGAGTCAAAAACTATCTTTGCATTAGCCAAAAAACATAATTTTGCCATACCTGCTATTAATTGCATCAATACTGATTCTATAAATACTGTTTTAGAATCTGCATCCATTATGAAATCTCCAATCATTATTCAATTTTCATATGGCGGATCAATATTTATGAGCGGCTCAGGCTTAAAAAAAAAATTACATGATCGAGCAATTATTGGAGCTATATCTGGAGCACAATATACTCATCACATTGCTAAATATTACGACGTTCCTGTAATTCTACATACGGATCACTGTGATTTAGAACACCTTCCGTGGATTAACGGATTGTTATTAGAAGGAAAAAAAACATTCAAACAAACAGGACGACCTTTATTTTCATCCCACATGATAGACTTATCCAAAGAAGATATTAAAAAAAATCTATTCCTTTCTGTTAAATATCTAAAAAAAGTTACAAAATTAGACATGATGTTAGAAATAGAATTAGGCTGCACGGGAGGAGAAGAAGACGGAATAAATAATTCCAATATAGATAATGAATTATTATACACTGATACAAAAGATATTTTGTATGCCTTCAACAAATTAAGTAAAATTAATAATAATTTTATTATTGCTGCTGCATTTGGAAACGTACATGGCGTATATCAACCCGGCAAGGTTGCGCTAAGACCATCTATATTAAAAAACGCACAAAAATATATAAGTAGCATAAAAAAATTACCCGATAATCCTATAAATTTTGTTTTTCATGGAGGATCTGGTACTAATATTTCACATATTACAAAATCTATTAATTATGGAGTTGTAAAATTCAATATTGATACCGATATGCAATGGAATTATTGGAAAGGAGTCTTAGATTTTTATATCAGAAACAAACCATTTTTACAACATCAGTTAGAAAATTCTCTCAAAACTAACCAACCAAATAAAAAATATTACGATCCTCGAGCATGGATTCGGCACGCTCAACAATCTTCTATTAAGTATTTAAACAAAATGTGCATAAACTTAAACTCATACAATAAATTATAAAATACGGCATAGTGTATTTTACACTATAACAAAATTACGATAATATATATCATTTTATTATTTAATATCATATAATTAGTTAATATTTATGGTCTATTTTATATTTTAGGCAAAAAATAGATGATTATATAATTAAGCAAAAAATTCTTGAATCATTTGTATTCTGGTTTACAAAATTTTTTTAATAATAAAAAATAAAAAATGTGCAACAAAATTTGCGTTATAAAAAAAATAATGGAAAGATTGCGTATCATTGATTGTATTCATTATATAGGAGTATACTTATTAAGTAACAAACAAATATTTATATCTTATTTAATCAATTTATTTTCTGCCATTGTAGTCATTACCATTGGTTTTTTTATCAGTAAGATTTTTGCCAACGGCGTTCAAAAACTATTATCCGTAAAACATATTGACAGCACTATTGCTGGATTTTTATCTACTTTAGCGCGCTATATTGTTATTACTTGCGCCTGTGTTGTTGCATTAGGCCAAATAGGAGTAAAAACTACTTCTATTTTTGCTATTGTAGGAGCCGCAGGAATGACTATAGGGCTAGCCCTGCAAGGATCTTTGTCAAATTTTGCAGCAGGAGTACTATTAGTATTGCTGAGGCCCCTACGAACTAGTGAATATGTTAATTTAGGTAATGCAGCGGGTACAGTTTTAAATATTCATATATTTTACACTACATTAAAAACACTAGATGGAAAAATTATAGTCATACCCAACGGAAAAATTATTGCAGGAAATATTATAAACTATTCTCGCGAACCTATGAGAAGAAATCAATTTGTTATAAATGTTGCATATGATTCGGATGTAGATCTAGTCATTTCTGTATTGAAATCCGTACTTGATCAAGAAGAACGCGTATTAAAACATCCCGGAAACTTTGTAGGTTTAAACGAATTTTCTCCATCATCGTTAAAATTTATTGTAAAATGTTGGTGTTATACCGAAGAATTAAATTCAGTATATTCTGATTTAATGCTACAATTTAAAAAAGCATTAGATCAACATAATATAACTATACCATATCCGAAAATGGATGTTTATTTATATAAAAAAATTAATAAAATATTAAAGAGTAGCAAAGACAATACTGTAGAGAGAAAGAAAAAATAATACATAATTTGCATAATGGTATAGAGAAAAAATAACCTCTATACCTTTCAAACAAACATTTTTAGTTAAATGTTGAGGCTCAATGCTAAAAATATATCAATCAAACAACATGGACTTTCTTTTAAAAAAAATATGTAAAAAAATCCTTCTTCATAAATTAGAAAATATATTTCCCGAGGAGGCATTTTTAATTCAAAATAATTATATAAAGCAATGGTTAGAGATAAATATTGCCAAACATAATAATATTTATATAAATATAAAATTTTTCCAAATTTCTAAATTTTGTATCAATATATTAAAATTAATGAGTAAAAAAAACACGTTATCGATATTTAATATAGAACATTTACAGTGGATATTAATGTCCATTATTCATGATACACGTGACTGCATTTTTTTAAAAGAAGCTGGAGTATTATTTAATAGTTTTGAGTTTTGCGCTCATATGGCAAATATTTTTAGACAATATATTATCTTTAAACCTGATCTAATTTATACATGGGAAACAAAAAAAGAAAATAATAATAATTATAAAAAAAAAGAATATTCTTGGCAAAAAAAATTATGGATACTCATAATAAAAAAAATAAAATACCTAAAACAAAAAAATCTTACAGAAATAATTAATAGCTTTTTAAAAAATATAAAACGAGATAATAATTTAAAGTATATTCCTAAAAACATATTAATATTATCTCATGCTCCTCTAGATCCCCTAATGTATTTTGTACTCTACTCCATGAGAAAAATTTCTACAATATATTTATTTCAATACCAGTGTAATATTAAACCAGATAAACAAGTTGACTATTTATATCAGTTTTTTAAAAAAAAATCTTTTCTGCTAAACCGAAGAAAAAAAAATAAACAAGAAATTATAAAAAAAAAAACATTTTTAATGAAAAAAATACACAAAAAATTTTAAATATTCTTCAATACGATTTATTTAACAATCAGTTAGACGATTTCAGATTAAAAGAAAAAAAAAAAATATATGACAACTCTATCGTCATTCGTAGAAGCTCCTCATATTCGCAAGAAGTTCAACAAGTATGCACGTATATACAGCATATAGTAGCGATAGATCCAAGTATAAACTTAAATAATATTTTGATCACAGCCTATAACATACATCCTTATATACCTTATATAAAAGAAATATTTCCCTCTTCGCTCAAAAATCATTTAAAAATTAGCAATTCACAGAAAGAGAATCAGACAAAGCAAAATGTTGTGTCAACGATACAAAATTTATTAAAAGTTAAGTACAATCGATTTCAATGTTCTTGGGTATTATCCATACTAAATTCTAAACTCTTAAGAAAAAAATTTTCTATTAAATCTCAAGATTTACAAACCCTATATACTCTGGTAACGAATTTAAATGGTCAATTTGGATTTGATGAAAAACATTTTAAAAAAATGTTTCTTCCCAATATTCGTACATCTTCATGGAGCTATGCAATCAATCGTATTACTTTAAGTTTTTGGTTAAAAAAAAGTCACTCTATATGGAACAACATATCAACGCCTAATTCTCTCAGTTACAAGCATAGTATCCTGCTAGGAAACTTTGTCAACTTAATTCTGGAATTAAATAAGCTGCGAAAAACAATATCATACAAAAAAACATTAACGAATTGGTCAAAGATTATTTCTAAAATAATAAATGTTTTTTTTGAAGTACCTGTTCAACATAAAAAATTTTTTTTTAAATTAACAAGCATATGGAAAAAAATTATATCAGAAGGAATAAATCTTTTTTATTTGCACAAAATCTCTATTGATACATTGTTAGAAAGATTTTTCAAACAGAGTTCTTTATTGTTTACAAAAAATCATTTTATGTCCGGGAGAATTAATATACTCAACTTAAATCATATTACTTGTACCCCATTTAAGATGATATGTATAATAGGTTGTAACCAGGACCAAAAAAAAAAAAATAAAATTAATATATTTGATAAAATCAGCAAAAAAAATAATAACAATTACAAAAATATTTTTTTTGACACCATTATGCTGGCAAAAAAATATTTATTTTTTAGTTATTTAAAAACCATAACAGATGGAAAAAAAATATATCTTTTAAGCAACCTACAAGATATCTTATTTTATTTAAGTAACCGATTTGATAATTTGTATAAAATATACCCTAAAAATAAAAATCAATTAAAGACTTCATATTCAAAATATCTGAAACCACAAACAATAAAAAAAAAAATAAAAAATACTCTCACTAATAAATGTATTCAATTAACAGAATTAATAAATTTTTGGAAAAATCCAATTAGTTATTTTTTTAAACATACTTTAAACATAAAAATTAATAAAAATTTCGAAAAACAATTGCCTAAAGAAGAATTATTTGATCTAAATCCTCTAGATAAATATAAAATTAATAAACAAATGTTACACCTAGCGCTGTTAAAAAAACAAAATAAAACATTATTTCAAAAATATAAATTAAGAAATAAATTACCCCAGAGTAATGTAGGAAAGATTTTATGGAGAAAAGAAGAAAAAAAGATATACCTTTTATCAAAAAAAATTAATCAAATAAGACATTTTCCTCATAAAATTAAAATTAATTTAAAACTAAAAAAATATCATCTGAGTGGATTAATAAAAGAAATAAATACATGCGGTTTAATTCACTGGAGTGTCAGTAAAATAAAATATACCCATATAATAGCTACATGGATAGAACACATAATTCACTGTATACTTTACACGCCTCAAAAAAGTATTTTGCTAGGAATAAATAACTCTATTATAGAATTTTCTCCATTAACACCAAAAAAAGCGCAAAAATATTTAAAAATGTATATCCAGGGATATTTAGATGGCACTAAAAAACCTATTTTAGTGTTAAAATCTGGAATGATGTGGTTATATTCTGTATATGTTAAAAAAAACAATACTTTTAAAAAAGATCAAAGTGATCTTAATGTTGCAAAAAAAAACTTTTTTAAAATATGGACTGATAATTCATTTTATAAAGGAGAAAACAGCAATATCTATGTACAAAAATTAATTCCTGAAATGAATAGCGTTATTATGAAAAAAATATGTAATACTGCAAAATATTGGTTTTTACCTGTTCTAAAAAACACCAATCTTAAAAAAAACCATATTATCTAATTTACAAAAACACATTCACATCAAGAAAAATAAAAAATATGGAATACATACCTTTTAACATGCAAAAAATACCCAATCATGGTATTACTTTAGTAGAAGCATCAGCAGGAACGGGAAAAACATTCGCTATTATTATTCTATATTTGCGATTGCTGTTAAATGTTGGAATAAAAAATACATATTCTAAACCTTTATCTATAAACGAAATCTTAGTAGTTACATTTACTGAGGCGTCAAAAAATGAATTAAAAAAAAGATTATATAAAAAAATTTATCAATTATTTCATATGCATATTAATGGGATGGATTCTGATAACGCTGATTTACAAAAAATCATTAAAGATATAAAGAACCCAAAAAGCGTTACTAAAATATTAAAAAAAGCAAAAAAAAATATTGATTGCATCATGATATATACATTACATAGTTTTTTTCGACATATTTTATTAGAACAAAGATTCTTATGTTCACAAGTAATACCTAAAAAAATGCTTCCGGACATAGAAGAAATACAACTAGAGGCTACAAAAGATTTTTGGAGAAAAACAATATATCCGGCAAATAAAGAAATTGTTGCGCTTATATTAAAAAAATGGAAAAATCCCCAGGCACTATTTAAACATATTTTTACTTGGATAAATCAAGTAAACCTAAATTTTACTCATAACTTTTCTAAAACAACAAATTTAAATAAAAAATATGACAAAATTATAAGCATAATTAATAAAACAAAAAATATATGGAATGAAAAAAAAAAAGAAATACAAAAACTAATTCAAAAAATACAGTTAAATAAAAATATATATAATAAAAAAAATATTAAAAGATGGTATACTGAAATTAGTATATGGGCAAAGAAAAATACAAAAAAATGCTTTTTTCCTAAAATTTTAAAATATTTTCAAATAAGAGAAATAAAAAAAGATTATTCACAAAAAAATAAAATAAAATATTTATTTTTCATTTATGTAGAAAAGATCTTTACTTACTACAATATATTTTTTGAATATTTTATTTATTTATCGTTAAAAAATATTCAAAATATTACAAAAAGAAAAAAAAAAGAAAAAAACGGATTAGAATTTAACGATTTAAATACGATACTATGGAAACAAATTAACCGCAAAAAATCAATCATAAAAAAAAATATTTTAAAAAAATATACCATAACAATAATTGACGAATGCCAAGATATTGATAGCATTCAGTTCAACATATTTTATCGATTATATAATAATTCCTATAATAAATCCCTTATCCTCATAGGCGATCCAAAGCAATCTATATATGGTTTTCGTGGCGCTAATATAGCCTCTTATTTAAAATTAAAAAAAAAGATTAAAAAATGTTTTTTCTTAGAAAGAAATTTCCGCTCTTCTGAAAATATAGTCAAAGGAATTAATATAATATTTTCTCGTTTAAAACAACCTTTTATATTAAAAGACATTCCTTTTCAACCTTCTAAAGTTCATTCGGGCAATAAAAAAATAAAATTTGTTGTTGATAACAAAACACAACCTGCGTTTAAATTTTTTTATAAAAAAAAAACTACAATTACCGTACCAGAATATTATCTTTGGATTTCTCGACAATGCGCATATTCAATAGGCCAGTGGTTGTCGCATCAATCTACTAAAAAATCTTTTATCATTTTAAAAAACAAAAAAAAACGTCATATTCAACCTCAAGATATTGCTATACTAGTAAAAAATAAGCATGAAGCTCATATCATCGCTCAAGAACTAAAAAAACAAAATATCCCAACAATATATACATCTCAAAAAAAAAATATTTTTAATACAGTTGAAGCAAGGGAAATTATGTGGATTCTAGATTCTGTTCTTGATATTTCTAATGAATCCAAGTTTCAAAAATTATTGGTTACAAAAATATTTACAAAAAGCATCTATGATATTTATTCAATAAAAAACAAACAAAAGCTATACTTTTATTTATTAAAACGATTAAAAAAATACTACTCCATTTGGAGTAATAGCAATGTATCAAAAATGATAGAAGAAATAATAAATGATTTTAAAATCCCATTTTTATATCAAAACGCACCCAGAAACTCTCCCAACCTAGATAATATTCTCAATATAAGCACAATACTAGAAAAAAAAAATAACATTATCACAAACAAATTTTTATTGAATATATGGTTTAAAGAAAAAATTTCTCAAAACAAAAAAAAAGACGACGATAAATATAATCGTCAACAAATAGATCAACCGATTAATCAGGACTGCGTTACAATTACAACAATACATATGTCGAAAGGGCTAGAATATCCGATAATATGGATACCATTTATCAGTCATTCTCAAAACAAGAATAATCAAATATTTTTTTGCAAAAAAAAGGATAAAAAAATTATCGATTTAAAAAATAAAATAAAAAATCAAATACTATCTCAGTTAGAAGCATCTTCGGAAAATATGCGATTACTTTATGTTTCTTTAACCAGAAGCATAGTTCACTGTAGCATTGGTATTGCTATACTAAAAAAAAAGAGTAACAATGCATATACAGCAAAATTACCTCATCTGTATATAAATAGTTTACACTTTTTGATACTAAACAAAAAAAAAGACGATGAAAAAAACCTAATTCAAGAATTAGATAGCATGCAAGAAAAAAACATTATTCAAATACAAAAAGGATGTCAAATTAAAAGAAAAATTTACCAAAACAGAAAAATAAAAAAAACAATAACCGTTATATCAAAAATGTTGTATACAGAAAAATATCCGTGGATAAAAGTAAATTTTTCCAAAATTATGAAGTACAATGTCTCTCATAAACCAAAATGTTTATTTAAAAAATTAGATCATATAGAAAAAACCTTATGCGAAAAATACACCTCTTCTATTCAAACACACATACATGCGCTCCCTAAAGGGAAGGAATTTGGAATATATTTGCACGATATTTTAAAAAAAATACAATTTTCAAATATTAGAGCAATAAAGGAGATTATGATAAATTCTAATTTTTTATCACTCCCCGATCTCTGGATAGACCGGTTATGTACTTGGATTCATATCTTTATTGCTACACCATTAAGCGAAAACAAATTATCTTTAAATAAAATCAAGGAAAAAGAACATAAAAAAGAATTAAAATTCATAATTCCTATTAAAAAATATATTAACGTTGATGTTTTAAACAGTATTGTAAAAAAATTTGACCCTATCTCTAAAAAATGTCCGGATATTGTTTTTAAAAATATTGCTGGAATATTAACTGGCTACATAGACTTAGTCGTTTTCTGGAAAAAAAAATATTATATTATTGACTATAAATCTAATTGGTTAGGACCTGATCATAGTTATTACTGTAAAAACAGTATAAAAAAAGAAATTATAAAATATCGCTATGATCTACAATATCAGATATATAGTTTGGCAATTCATAGATATCTAAAAAAAAAGATTATGAATTATAGTTATCAAAAAGATTTCGGAGGAATATTTTATTTATTCCTTAGAGCTTTTGACGATATAAACCACTCTGGCATTTTTTTTATAAAACCCAATTATAATTTAATTTTTAATCTCGATAAACTTATACGTGGACAATTTTATGATGATAAAAAATAAAAAAAATTTTTTTAAAATAATTAATTCTGCTAAAAAAAAAAAAAAATTTTTTGCATAGATTTTTATACTTGTATCAATAAAAGTTTCTTATGCGCCTCACCAGAAATAATTTTTGTAGTATTACTACTAAGTCACGCCGTACATCAAGGGAGTAGCTGTTTACCGATTGAAATCTTTAAAAATAAAAAACTTATGGTATCAAAAAATAAAATTTTTTCCAAGTTATTATCTTTAATACAAGAGAAAAATAATAACTGGTTTCATTCAATTTTAACTAGTATTTTTTGTAGCTACGGGGCACAAAAAACACCCTTAGTTTTAGATAGAAAAAATATTTATTTATATAAATATTGGTATTTAGAAAACGAAGTTATTGAATTTATTTATCGCAAGGGGTTAAAATATCAAGCGGAGAACTTCATTAAGTACAAAAAACTTTTCGAAAAATATTGTCCAGAAAAAATTGATATTCACCAAAAGCTAGCTATAAAAAACGCTTTATTACGAAATATTTTTTTTATTATTGGAGGTCCAGGAACAGGAAAAACCTATATATTAACCTACCTAATCTTGATTTTAATCAAAGCTGAAAAAAAAAAAATAAATATTAAATTAACTGCTACTACAGGCAAAGCTGCTATAAAATTAACACAATCTATATACTTAATACTTAAAAAAAAATTAGTAGGTAAAAAAGAAAAATTATCATTTCCAAAAACAGGCACCACTCTACACCAACTATTTAATATCAAAAAAGATGAGAGACCAGGTCATGATAACAATCAGGAAAAATATAAAAAAATTGATGTTTTAATAGTGGATGAATCATCTATGATCGACTTAAATCTTATGAGCGTAATTGCTACACGCATAGCGCTAAAAACTAAAGTTATTTTTGTTGGTGATATTCATCAATTGCCTTCAATAGAAGTGGGATCAGTATTACAAGAACTATGCGATCATAAACCAGATTTTGAAAAGAAAAAAAAATGGAAAAAAAATATTGCAGTCTTAACAAAAAAATATCGATTTAAGAAAAATTCCGGAATAAACACTCTTATACAAGACATAGAAAATGAAAAATATAAAAATATTTATAAAATATATAAAAATAAATTTACTGATATAATATGGCGGGAGGTAACAAACGAAAAAACATATTGGCAAATGATAAAAGAAATGCAGAAATATTATGAAAGATATCGGCATATTCTTAATATTAACTCGACGCCCAAACAAATAATTCAAACATTTAATAAATATCGCATTTTATGTGCAGTGAAAGACGGTAATTTTGGAATTAAAAAAATAAACAAACATTTAGACAAATATTTTATTAATAAACAAATTGAAGAATCACAAAAACCTAATCACTACTCACAAAAAAATACATGGTATCATGGCAAACCTATTCTAATAAAAAAAAATAATATATCATTAAAAATAATGAATGGAGATATTGGGATATGCCTATTAGTTAGAAAAAAAATAAAAGTATTTTTTATATTACCCGATGAAACTGTAGGAATTATTGATCCAAGAGCATTGATAAATTATGAAACTGCTTGGTCTATGACCATCCACAAATCACAAGGATCGGAGTTCTCGTCTATAAAAATTTTGATACCTAATTATTCTTCTCAAATTATATCCAAAGAATTGTTTTATACAGCAATAACTCGGGCCAGAAAAAAAATAACTATATATTGTAATATAGATATTATAAAGCTTATTATAAGAAATAAGAAAAAAAGATATTCTGGTCTATATCAAAAATTAATTTCATTAAAAATATAATTTTTAAAATTATGGTTGCGGGAATTGGATTTGAACCAACGACCTTCGGGTTATGAGCCCGACGAGCTACCTGACTGCTCCACCCCGCTATCAATTTTAAATATTATAACACATTAATAATAATAAACAACTAGTTTTAAATAATTAAACCGTGTTAACGGTGCGTAAGTATAATATAATTATTTTTATACCAGTTATAACTTTAAGAATCAACAAAAAATAGTCTTTAAAAAATACTTTTATATAAAATATTTCTTATTATTATCGTTAAAAACATTTATAATAAAATAACCAGAAAACTAATAAAGGCATCAACATATATGATTCTATCCAAAAGACGAAGAGCTCGAGAGTTAGCTATTCAAGTATTTTATTCTTGGCAAATATCTAAAAACGAATCTATATTAGAGACTATAAATTACGTGATTAAAGAAAATAAAAAATATGTGCTAGATACTGCTTACCTAAACGACGTTGTCTCCGGGGTGATTAGCAATGTAAACAGACTAGATAAAATTATTTATTCTCATTTATCTAAAAAAATTCAACGAATCGATTACATTGAAAAAGCTATATTGAGATTGTCTTCCTATGAAATTATTAAACGAAAAGATATTCCATACAAAGTAATCATCAATGAAGGCATTGAATTAGCAAAAACATTTGGTTCACAAACAAGTCACAAATTTATTAATAGCATTCTAGATAAAATCGTTTTAGAAAAAAATTTAGTTTAAATAAAAAAATAAAAACTGAATAACCGTGATGTTTATATCGATCTAAAAATAAAAATTTAGAAATAAATAATATATCCATTAACCTTAAAATATATAATAATAAGAGTGTATCTTACGAAAACTATGTTTTAATACAATCAAACGTAAAAAATAAATTTATTTAAAAAACCATGTGTACAAAAACAACAAAAAAATGGGATAAAAAATTCGCAAAATCTATAGCGCAGCAATTAAATATTAATATGACAAAACAACACTGGAAAATTATTTTTTATATGCGTGAATTTTATCAGAAATATAATATAAAACCTACTATCCGACTATTGCTAACATTTATTAAAAAAGAAAAAAATATTTTTTTGACTAGTCAAGATTTATTTATCCTTTTTCCAAAAGGATTCATAAAATATGCTAGTCAAATATCAGGATTGACCACAAAAAATGATTGTTTTTAATAAAAATATTAATATTTTAAATAATTTGCAGACATTAAAAAACTCATCAAAAAAATAAGTAAAATAGAATATAAAAACATAATACGAGACCATTTTTGCTCCGAAAAGAGAAAAAGATGGCCAAAAATTGATAAACAAAACCAAAAAAAGATAAACAAACTAGTAATAAAAAAATACAAAATATTTACATAACTAAAGTAAAATAATAAAAAATTAAAAAAAAATAAACTAATAATGCATATAGATATGCATTTTTTAGTATATACAATACCATGCAAAATAGGAACCGTAGGAATGTTTATTAATGTATAATCATTAATTCGATATAATATAATTGAGTAGGCATGAGCTATTTGCCAAAAAGAAAAAATAAAAAATAAAATCAAACAACACAAATCTAAATTATTTTTTACAGCAATATAACCAATAATAGGCGGTAAAGACCCGGAAACGCTACCTACAATTGTTGAATAACTTGTTATCCTCTTTAAAAAAAGAGAATAGAGAATTACATAAAAAAAAATACCAATGATAGAAAAAATTGCAGATAAAACATTAATATACATGTAAAAAATAAATAACCCTAATATGAACAGAAAAAGAGCTAAAAAAAATAAACTTTGTACAAGTGCATTGCTATTAGAAATGCATAGAATTCTGTATTTTGTGCGATGCATTGTTTTGTCTAAATCTCTATCAATAATATTATTCAATATACATGCAGAAGAAATAATACACGTTATTCCTAATAATACTCGTAAAAATAAAATAGTTTCTATATGACCTCGAGAAGCTAAAAAAAAACCGCCCGATAAACTAATTAAATTGCCTAAAAGAATGCCCGGTTTAATTAATTCTAACTTTTTTAAAATGTTATATTTGTGCATTTTTAAACAACAATTTAATACTAGTGATTTAAATGATCGAAAATCCATAAAGATCCTATACTAATAATAGCAATGATTGCAACAGTAAACATTAATGAGAATATAATAAAAGAATTCTTTTTAGACAACCTAATACCTATAAAATACTTCAAACATAAAAAAACTTGAAAAATAACTAAAAAATAAAAAAAATATCTATGATTATCCAAAAAATGCAATTGATTCTTTAATAAAAAAAAATAAAAAAAAGAAAAAAATAAAGAAACAAAAAAACCTATAAAAAATTTTTTTTTTATACATTTAACTATAGTATCTATCAGTATTTCTTTTTCTTTTTTCAGCATTAATTATACTCCCCCCTTATATATATTATTAACTTTATACCGTTATTGAAAATATACGCATATCATTAATAAAATCCAAATAATATCTATAAAATGCCAAAATAAACTTATACAAACTAGTGAGGTATTCACAAAACCAGCTAATCCAAAGTAAAGAACCTGAAAAATTAAAACTAATATCCACAATAAACCAAAAATAACATGTAACCCATGCATTCCTAATAAAGCAAAAAAAGAAGAAAAATACCCATTAACGCTGGGATAAAATCCTTTATGGAAAATATCTATACAATCAAAATATTCGATTCCTATAAAAGCGCACCCTAAAATAAACGTAGTAAATAAAAAAAATAAAACACAAAGTTTATTAGACGTTTTAAAAAAATGTTTTGCTAAACTACATGACACAGAGCTAAATAATAAAACTAGGCTTTTTGCTAAAATAACAGTTTGTGAAAATAAATGATTTTTTCTTAAAAAACCATCGTATCCGTGTCTTAACATGATTATATATACGATAAACAAAATAGAAAAAACAATACAATCACTCATTAAATAAATCCAAAAACCAAAAATATTTAAATTATTTGATAAAGAATATGAAATCTTTTTTTGTTTTTCACTCACATATGGCTCCTATTTTTATAAAAATTATATAAACGGGTGTTTAAAAATTAAATTTATTACTTCGGTACATTTCTATTTTCTATTTCATAAATCATTTTTTTTGAAAAAAAATACCCCTTGTCCTTCGAGAAAGATTTTTTTAAAATGCTAAAAAAGATGCCGATTACAGAAAAAACGGTCATCCACCAAATATGCCATATCATAGAAAAGCCAAAGAAGGTAGCAAAAAACCCAATGAAAATACCAATAGACGTATTACTTGGCATATGAATAGGCTCAAAAATATTTTTTTTTAAATCATTCTTTTTATTGAGTTTATCGTGCCAAAAATTATCTATTTGATGAACAACGGGTATTCTAGAAAAATTATAGACCGGTGGAGGAGACGGAATAGACCACTCTAGTGTTCGTCCATTCCAAGGATCGCCGGTATTATCTCGATAAACAGAAGATTTACGATTTTTAATGGAAACGAATAACTGAATGAACTGAGAAATAACGCCTAATAAGATTAGAAAAACACCTATCGTAGAAATAGCAAGTAAATTATGGTATTCACAATTAATATTTTGACTTAAACGACGAGTCATCCCCATACAACCAAGTATGTATAAAGGCATAAAAGCAACAAAAAACCCTGTTATCCAAAAAACAAATGCACATTTTCCCCAGTATTCGTTTAATTTAAAACCAAACATTTTTGGAAACCAGTAAGTGATACCAGCAAAACAACCAAAAACAACCCCTCCTATAATAACATTGTGAAAATGAGCCACTAAAAATAAACTATTGTGCATTACAAAATCTATGGATGGAATAGATAAAAGCACTCCCGCCATTCCTCCTATAGTAAAGCTCACTAAAAAACCAATAGTCCACAGCATGGCTGAGTGGAACTTAATACGCCCACCGTACATAGTAAATAACCAATTAAAAATCTTAACTCCTGTAGGAATAGCAATTATCATTGTGGTAATACTAAAAAACGAATTTACATTCGCTCCAGCTCCCATGGTAAAAAAATGATGTAACCATACCACAAAAGATAAAATTGTAATAACAATTGTTGCCCACACCAAAGAAACATAGCCAAATAATGCTTTTCTAGAAAAAGTAGATACAATTTCAGAAAAAATACCAAATATTGGTAATATCAAAATATATACTTCCGGATGTCCCCAAATCCAAATTAAATTAACATACATCATCATATTTCCGCCCATATCATTAGTAAAAAAATGAAAATTAGCGTATCTATCTAATGATAGAAATATCAAAGTAATAAACAACACCGGAAAAGAAATTAATATTAAAATATTAGTACACAAAGCAGTCCAAGAAAAAACAGGCAATTTAAACATTGTCATTCCTGGAGCGCGCAATTTAAGAATAGTAACTATGAAGTTAATAGCGGTCAAAGTAGTACCAATTCCAGCAATTTGTAAAACCCAAATCCAATAATCTACACCCACCCCAGGACTATATTGAATACCGGATAGCGGAGGATATCCCAACCAACCTGTTTTAGCAAATTCACCCACACCTAACGATAACATCATTAACACTACTGAACTGCAAGTCAGCCAAAAACTTAGATTATTTAAAAACGGAAAAGCTAAATCCCTTGCTCCAATTTGGAGAGGAATTACTAAATTCATAAAACCAATAACCAAAGGCATCGCCACAAAAAAAATCATAATAACACCGTGAGCCGTAAAAATCTGATCATAATGATCAGAAGGCAAAAGACTTATATGCCCCGGCAAAGATGAAAAAAACTGTTGTAATCGCATAATTATAGCGTCAGAAAAACCCCTAAGAAACATAACAAAAGACAAGATAAAATACATAATAGCAATTTTTTTATGATCCACAGAAGTAAACCACTCATTCCATAAATATTGCCATTTTTTTAAATATGTAATGTATGCACATATAACCAAAGAAAAAGATAAAATCAAGAAATATGTGACCATAATAATGGGCTCATCATACGGTATTGAGTTAAAAGTTAATTTTCCAAACACAGTTATTTGTCCTTATTCTATAAAATATATAAAAATTAGTTCATTTTATCTCAATCTATTTCAATTTATATATTGTGTGGTATAGTAAATGTGTTAATTATTTTATTCAATAAAAACGAATCAACGTATGAAAAATACTGAATGTCATCTTTCTCATTGTCTTTAGATATACTTAAAAATTGATTCTTTAAGAACAAAGTATTTTTTTTTAATTGGATCATTTTTACCCAATGATTAAAATCAGACATATTTTTTTGAACATTCACCTGAAACTTCATATTAGAAAAACCTCGACCGCTATAATTAGAAGAAAATCCTTTATATTTACCTCTATGCAATGCAATTAAATTTAACTCTGTTTTCATGCCTGCCATAGTATAAATTTGACTACCCAAATTAGGAATAAAAAATGAATTCATAACAGATTGAGAAGTAATATGAAAATGTATTGGAACATTTTTAGGGAACGATAGTTCGTTGATTGTAGCAATTTTATAATACGGATAAATAAACAACCATCGCCAATTTAAAGATACTACTTCAATCGTAATAGGTTTATGAGCGTTTACTTGAAGAGACTTGCTAGGCTCTAAAGCATGTGTAGTTTTCCATGACAAATTTGCCAAAAAGATAATAATCACAATAGGGATACACCAACATATAAACTCTAATGCATAAGAATGAGACCAATTAGGTATATAATTTGATTTTTTATTTGATTCACGGTAATAGTAAGAAATACAAAATATTAAAACTAATACAGGCAACACAACAATCAGCATAATACTAAATACTGACAGCATTAAATTCAATTCAGTATTTAAAATATGACCTGCAGCATATATACATATACTTTTTCTTAGATACGTTAATACCGCTAATACTATGGAAACCAAAAGAACCATTAAAAACTTAAATAAATGACATTTGTTAAATATTTTCATTATTTTCAATCCAAATAAAACAATATATTTATTTTTTATGTATTTTGTTACTAAATAAAAAAAATTGATAAAAATAAAAAAACTATTTTTTATAGAAATTTTGTGATAAAAATAAATATCTATTAAAACTATAAATATAAAAATGTTTTATGAAAAAATGTTTAATTGATGCTAAAAACATTTATTTTGCTTTATACTATTAAACATCTAAAGGTGTTTTATAATTCTAAATTGACAGAAAGAACAATTATATTGTATATTAAAAAACAAAAATTTGTTTATTTATACAAAAATTCTTATAAAAATAAAAAATATATAACTAAAAAAAAAAAGAGTTTGTAGTAAATAAAGAAAAAATACAAATTCTATTTTATATACAGAAAAAACCTATTTTTCAGATATAAAAATGGATCAATTAGGTGCCGAATAAGAAATATTTCATTAAAATAAATGATCATGAAAAAAATTATTAAAAATAAATTAAAGGCTATACTGAATATTCAATATTTAAAAATCATAAACAATAGTCAATTACATCGTTTTCACCAACATAAACCACCACATTATACCATTATAATAGTATCTGATTCATTTAATGACCTATCAAGATTTCAACAACATAAAAAAATTTTTTCAGTATTCTTAAATGATATCCCGCAAAAAATTTATTCTATGAAATTACATACTTATAATACAAGAGAGTGGAAAAAAAAAGAAAATCAAATATTTTTATTAACCCCGTGCATACATCAAAAAAAATAAAAATTTTTATAAATTAATATAAAAAAACCATAAAACATCTTTCAGCATTGAAGGTATAAATGAAAAGAAAAATAAAAATGCAAGGTATTATAAATAATACTTATGCTTTATAAATAATTTACAGTATGAACAAACAAAAAAAAAATATAATACATATACTGTTATGTTAAAAGCAATTCTGTTAACAGATACTGTTTTTTTAAGTAATGTCTTCCTCCAATAATTCATTATTATTAATATATATTGTAAAAAATTTTTATAAAAAATACATTTATTAATACTTACAAAACAATATTACTTAATAAAAAATTTATTTTCCTCAAATAAAGAAGATAAATTCATATAAAAAAACATAAAGAAAAAAATAAATTTTTCTATTTTAATAAAAAGAACTAAATACACGTCCTACGTTTACCTTAATCACAGTATCAATAAAATATATATAAAAAAATATATCACACTGAAAGATACTTATAAATACTCTTTTAAGAAAAAAAATATGACATTCATTCATAAAAATGAAAAAACAAAAAAAAATGTTTCATTAATACCATTTATAATCGAAAAAACGCGCCACGGAGAAAGATCATACGATATTTTTTCAAGATTATTAAAAGAAAGAATTATTTTTATAGTAGGAGAAATTGATGATGTTCTAGCTACTAGTGTTGTATCTCAAATACTATTTTTAGAATCGAAAGACAAAAAAAAAGATATTTTCTTATATATTAATTCGCCTGGAGGAATTGTTACATCCGGCTTATCAATTTATGATACTATGCAATTCGTCAAACCAAAAATTCATACCGTCTGTTTAGGGCAAGCCTGTTCTATGGCTGCTATATTACTTTGTGCTGGAAGCACAGGAAATCGATTTTGCCTGCCTAATGCTCGTATTATGCTCCATCAGCCCCTCGGCGGATTTACGGGTCAAGCTTCAGATATTATCATCCATGCCGAAGAAATAAACAAAGTAAAAACTATAATAAATAACTTGCTTTCATATCATACAGAACAGCCGATTGAAAAAATTATCAAAGACACAGAACGAGATTACTTTTTTTCTCCTCAAGAAGCTATTAAATACGGACTTATTGATGCAATTTTTAAAAAAAAATAATTAAAAATAAGATTTTTTATAAAAATCGGTCATTAATTATCACTGAGAAAAATATGGATAACACTATTAATAATCAAAATATTATTATTTGCTCTTTCTGTAAAAACAATATAAGCGAAGCATCAAATATAATTAGCGGGGTTTACGGGAATATTTGCGCTCAATGTATTATACTTTGCAATGACATTTTGGGTACATATTTAGAAAAACAACAGAAAACAACAATTCCATTATCTACTCCAAAAGAAATAAACAAATACTTAGATAAATTTATCATAGGGCAAAAACAAGCTAAAAAAACTATTTCAGTAGCTGTATATAATCATTATAAAAAAATAAACTATTTATTTAACTATAACCGTTCTATTGAATTAGGAAAAAGTAATATTTTATTAGTTGGACCAACCGGAACCGGAAAAACATTAATCGCAGAAACATTGGCAAAATATTTAAATGTGCCATTTGCTGTTACGGATGCTACTACCTTAACAGAGGCAGGTTATGTAGGAGACGATGTTGAAAGTGTTTTAAGAAATTTAATAGAAAATAGTAATTTTAATATTTCTCAGGCCGAAAAAGGAATTATATATATTGATGAAATTGATAAAATTGCCAAAAAACAGAAAAATCTTTCCATTACTAGAGATGTGTCAGGGGAAGGTGTTCAACAATCCTTATTAAAAATATTGGAAGGAACAATGGCCTCAGTACCCATAAAAGGAAATAGAAAACACCCTAATCAAGAGACTTGGAAAATAGATACATCAAAAATTTTATTTATTTGTGGAGGAGCTTTTTTCGGCCTCAAAAATATTATTTCCAAGCGGAAGGATAATAGGCCAAATATAGGATTTAATATAAAGTATAAAACACAAAACAAACATAAAACTACAGACTCTATATTTAAAGATATTCAGCCCTCAGATTTAATTAAATACGGATTAATACCAGAATTTGTTAGCAGGCTGCCTATAATTGTTCAACTAAACAATTTAACACTAAAAAACTTAATTAAAATACTTTACAAGCCAAAAAACGCATTGATTAATCAATATAAAAAATTATTCTCGCTTGATAACATTGAATTAAAATTTCACAAATCTTCTTTAATAGAAATCGCGAAATATGCTGCTCAAAAAAAAATGGGGGCACGCGGATTACGCTCTATTTTAGAGTCAATTTTATTGTCTACTATGTATGACGTACCTTCTTTAAAAAACATAAAAAGCATACATATTGATAAATCCGTTATTCAAGGAAAATCTTTACCTAAACTACACTTTTTTGTTGATTAAAAAAAGAAAAACAGTTCGTAATACAGACGTCTATCTCTGGATATATGAGTGAAAATATAAATATGTACCACGTTATAGGCTTTATTAATAAACATATAAAATTATGCAAAAAGATATGTTTGTAAACACTAAAAAGAGAGAGATATATATGAATTCTGGGTATTCTGAAAATATTGATATTCCAATATTACCCTTACGAGACATTGTCATTTATCCGTACATGGTTACTCCTTTATTTATAGGTAGAAAAAAATCAATAAAATGCATAGAGTTTTCTATGAAACATCATAAAAAAGTGTTTTTAATTACGCAAAAAAAATCTGAAGTAGAAAACCCTAAAAAAAAAGATTTGTTTCAAATAGGTACAGTAGCCAAAATTGTACAATTATTAAAGCTACCGGACGGAACAATTAAAGTGATCGTTGAAGGAAAAAAAAGAGCAAAAATAAAAAATATCACAACCAATGATAATTTTGATATAGCGAACATACATTACGTTCAATCAATAGAAATCAAAGACCAAGACCAAAAAGTATTAATTAAAACGATTTTAAATCAATTTAAAAAATACGTTCAAATAAATAAAAATCTCTCTTTAGATGCTTTAAACGCAATACAAAAAATTACCAATACAGATAAGTTAAGTGATGTTTTAGCTTGCCACATACCTTTAAAAATTCAGGATAAACAATTACTATTAGAAATGCAGCATACTAATAAACGATTAGAATTTTTGATAGGAGCAATGGAGGTAGAGATAGATCTATTAAAAGTAGAAAGACGTATTAGAGCTAGAATCAAGCAACAAACAGAACAAAATCAAAAAGAATATTTCTTAACTGAACAAATAAAAGCAATTCAAAGAGAACTAGGAGATACAGATAATTCCATCGATGAACATGAAGAATTAAAAAACAAAATTAATCTAGCTAAAATGCCTAAAGCTGCAGCACAAAAAACTCACGAAGAATTAAAAAAACTAAAAATGATGTCACCCATGTCTGCAGAAGCTGTCGTAGTAAGAAATTATATAGAATGGATGATCAAAATTCCGTGGAACAAAAAAAGCAAAATAAAAAAGAATATAAATACTGCACAAAAAATACTAAATATAGATCATTTTGGCCTACGTCACGTAAAAGAGCATATTTTAGAATATTTAGCAGTACAGCATCGGAATAAAAAAATAAAGGGTCCAATTTTATGTTTTGTAGGTCCGCCGGGAGTGGGGAAAACTTCATTAGGCAAATCTATTGCACGGGCAACAGGAAGAAAGTATATACGCATGGCATTAGGCGGAGTAAAAGACGAAGCAGAAATTAGAGGACATAGAAAAACATACGTAGGCTCTATGCCCGGCAAATTAATCCAAAAAATAACAAAATCAGGTGTAAAAAATCCTTTATTCTTATTAGACGAAATAGATAAAATGGCATTTAATATTCGAATCGATCCAGCGGCTGCTCTATTAGAAGTATTAGATTCAGAACAAAACAATTCTTTTAACGATAATTACCTAGAAATAGATTATGATTTATCAGAAGTTATGTTTATCGCAACCGCTAATTCCATGAACATACCTTCTGCTTTATTAGATCGAATGGAAGTTATTCGATTATCCGGATATACGGAAGAGGAAAAAATAAATATTGCCCAAAAATATCTACAACCAAAACAAATGAAAGAAAATGCATTAAAGCAAACAGAATTATTTATTGAAGATGACGCCTTAATAAATATTATTAGGTATTATACTCGAGAATCTGGAGTAAGAAATCTTGAGAGGTCAATTTCAAAGATTTGCAGAAAATCAGTAAAAAAAATCTTATTAGATAAAAATAAAAAAAATATTATCATTAAAAAAAATAACTTAAAAAAATATTTAGGTATCAAAAAATATACCTATGGCAAAATCAGTAAATTCAATCAAATAGGACAAGTAACTGGATTAGCTTGGACAGAGATGGGAGGAGACTTATTAACTATAGAGTGCACGTGTATGCCGGGAAAAGGTAAGCTAGTATACACGGGATCCCTGGGAAAAGTAATGCGAGAATCTATACGCACGGCCCTTACCGTAGTCCGGTCACAAGCATCAAAACTAAATATTAAAAAAAATTTTTATTATAAAAATGATATTCATGTACATGTTCCTGAAGGAGCTACTCCTAAAGACGGACCAAGCGCCGGAATAGCTATGTGTACCGCATTGGCGTCATGTTTTACAAAAAATCCAGTAAAATCTAATATCGCTATGACCGGAGAAATTACTTTACGAGGACAGGTATTGGCTATTGGAGGATTAAAAGAAAAAATAATAGCAGCTCATCGCGGAGGAGTTCAAGTAGTTCTAATTCCCCGAGAGAATAAACGAAATTTAAAAGAAATACCTAAAAATATTCTTTCTACATTAGAAATACATTCAATAAAAAATATATCAGAAGTTTTGACGCTAGCTTTAGAAAAAAATCCTTATACTGATAATATAAATAAATAAAAACGTGAAAAAGAAATTGAATCAAGTATTACTTTATACAATATAGCTAACAAAATTCTATATTTTTGTTGGCTATAAAAATAAATAAAAACTTCTTCATCATCCATACCATTATTAGAAGGGAAAAATGAATATATTTGCATTAAAAAATTTTCATAAAAAAAAAATCTTATTAATACTTACTATAGTGATAATTTCATCAATAATATTAGGAAATTTATCCAATTGTTTTATGAGTAACCCAAAATTACCGTCTATCCAAGTTAATCAAGACAAAATATATCCAGAGATATTAAAACTTGCTCTCCATATAGAAGAGAAGAAACAGAATCAAAAAATGAAAAAAAAATTACCAACACGCATTCACAAAAGCGCTATATACAAAACATATCTTATGCAACAGGTAATTACCAAAATAATTAACGAATCTCTTTTTCAACAATATGCAGAGAAAATACATTTCAGTGTATCAGAAGCATATATAAAAAATAAAATTCGTTTTTCAAAACTTTTTCAAGTTAATAATCATTTTCAATATGCTAAATACTTAAGTTTTCTAAATGCAATTAAGTATACTCATAAAGAATATATCAATGCGTTAAAAAAAAAAATATCAGCACAATACTTAATAAAAACGTTATTAAAATCTATTATACTTTTAAAGACAGATATAAGGAATAAATTCAAAAAGATTATAGATAGAAAAAATATCCAATCTATAACCTTTAAAATTAATTTAAAGCCATTAAAAAAAAAAGAAAAAAGGTTACAGATACAAGAATATTTTAATGCAAATAAAAAAAAATTCTACAAACCGGAATCTCTAAAAATTAATATAGCCTGTTTAAAAAAAAATTTTTTTTATAAAAAAAAAATTAGTGATAGCGATATTAACAAGCATGCTAACAAAAATATGAAAGAATATACTTCTAATGTCCAATATAAATATAGTTATATTAAAACCGATAGCTTAAAATTAGCGAAAATGTTCAAAAATAATTACCACCCAAAAAAATCTACTATATCTTCTCATAAAAACCAATCTAACCAAAAAAATAAAACGTTTAATAATATCTCGCTAGGATGGATAAATAAAAAAAATATACCTTTGTTTATTCAAAAGTGTAAACTCTATAAAAAGGGGAGCTGTTCAAAAATAATTTTTTATAAAAAGAATTTTTTTGTTATAAAGTTAGACGATATAAAAAAAAAATGTATCACAAACCCTTATTCTCTAAAAGAGCAGAGTATGCGCCCAGTTAACGACAATAATATTTTATTTGATAAAATTATTTGTAATAACAAACAAAATGATTTGTTCAAAAATAACATAAAGATAGCTACGCTGTTACCTCAACAATTGTCTAACACATACTTAACCCCTTCTTTAAATTATAAAAATGTAACTAAATATTCTTGTTCTAATAAATTTAATAAATTTATACAAAAAGAATTTTTTAATGGAAAAAAGATTAATAAGGATCCAACAATAAAAATATATATCAATAAAAAAAACCATATATATCTACTCCAAAAACATTCATACAAACCTAAAAGGCTAGAAAACAAAAATATCATCTATAAAAAAATTTTAAATATTTTAACAACGAAACAGATATACAAGAAAAACTATAAACATATAAAAAATTTTTTATTAACCCCTAAAGATAAGAAAAAAGATTACTTATATAAACACAAATACTGCCCTCACAAAACTCAAACAATATCTATACAAAAAAATCCAGAAATCATGCACATTATCAACAAACTACCAAAAATAAAGAAAAATCAATGTATATATTTTTATCTTCCGCAGAAAAACAAACAAAATAAATTAATAATATACAAAAAAGAATTTTTCAAAAAACAAAATGTCATAAATAAATATGAAATCATTCAACAAATTAAACAATATCTAAAAATAAAAATAATAAGCACTATTGTATCGAGCTTATACAAGACCTCAAAAATAATATATAACCCAGGTATAAAGAAATCATAAAAGTAACAAAAAAATCATTCGTATACACAACAACATAACGATTTAAATTTCTAAATAACTTAAAATTTATTATTATTTTTGTTTATATATCAAAATTCTATTAATATTAAATACGTTGAGAACATTCAATGAAACTATTACGACAGTTAGCTTGGTATTTTTCTAAAGAGTGGAAAAGATACACGGGAGCCTGCATTCTCTTAACTATAGTCACAGTATTACAATTACTACCATCTAAAATTATTGGTTCTACAATTGACTTAATACTAGATCACAACGCTTCTAGCCAAACAGTTATCTTGCAAATCTTAAAAGTTATCCTGATATCTATAACAATTTATATATTAAGATATTTCTGGAAAGTTTTACTATTTAGCGCTTCATACGATCTATCATCTCAGTTGAGATTAAAGTTCTGTTCTGCTTTACTAAAAAAAGATGCTGTTTTTTATTCAAATCATAGACATGGAGACCTTATCTCTAGATCTACAAATGATATTGATAGAGTGGCATTTTCTCTTGGAGAAGGAATTCTAACAATTGCCGATTCTGTCATTTTAGGATCCTCTATTTTTATCATGATGTGTGTTCAAATAAATTGGAAATTATCTTTTTTTGCATTAACGCCTATGCCTATAATGGCAATAATTATGAAAAAATGTGGTAACAAACTGTATAAAAATTTTCAAAAATCACAAAAATGTTTTGCATCTTTAAATAACCAAGCCCAAGATAGTTTAAGCAATATTCACATGATTAAAAATTTTGGACTAGAGAAGTCAGAAATAAAAAAATTTTCTATAGCTGCCGATTTAGTTAGAAAAAGAAATTTTAAAGTCTCAAAAATTGATGCCCAATTTGATCCAATTATTCATATATCTGTCGCATTCTCTAATTTATTTGCGGTATTGGGAGGAAGCGCTCTAATCGCTAAAAACCAGTTAACTTTCGGACAATTAACTAGTTTTATTTTATATTTAGGATCTATGGTTTGGCCTGTGCTTGCATTTGCTTGGATGTTTAATATATTAAAAAGAGGAAACGTCTCGTGGAACCGAATTCAAGAAATAATACAAGAACAAGAAAAAAAAAAAATAACTCTCATTAATCAAAAAAAAGTTATCAAAGATAATAATTTTAATATTTGCATACCTAAGTTTTCTTATCCCAATAGGACCAATGAAGTATTAAATAACATAAAACTTATTATACCCAAAAATAATACATTAGGCATATGCGGGCCAACAGGATCAGGAAAAACAACTTTAATTAGACTGATTCAAGGACATTTTCCAATATCTAATGGATATATCAAATATGACGGACAAAATATCAAAGATATATGCATAAAAAAATGGCGCGCAACTATTTCTGTTGTCAACCAAATACCCTTCTTATTTTCTGATACTATCTTAAATAATATCTCTTTTGGAAAACCCGAGGCTAACTTAGAAAATATAAAAGATGCAGCAAAATTAGCTTGTATACATCATGAAATAAAAAAAATGCCTCAAGGATATCATACTCATGTAGGAGATACAGGAATTAAGCTTTCCGGAGGTCAAAAACAAAGAATTACCATTGCCAGAGCATTTTTAGTTCCATCCAAGATTTTTATTTTAGATGACCCATTATCATCAGTAGACCATGAGACAGAATATAAAATTATTAAAAATATCTACGAATATACAGAAAAAAATAACATTACCACTATAGTAGTAACACATCGGTTATCAATATTAGAAAAATTTAATAAAATTATTATCATAAAAGACGGTATGTTATTACAACAAGGATCACATAAAGAATTATTATCTTCGGATAATTGGTACCAAAAAATGTATAATTATCAGAAGTTTAAATGAAATATCATTTGTAATATTCTTGAATTCATTGAGGGAAAAATAATAATGGAAGAAAAACAATATTCTTCATGGAAGTTAATAAAAAGATTATTAACTTATTACTCCAAAGAAAAATATTTACTACTATTTTCGTGCCTATTGATTGTATTAGCTACAATAACAGAAATTTCTAGCCCTATAATATTGAGTAATTTTATTAAAAATATTTTACATTGTCATAATATAAAAACCAAAAAAACCTTATATTTCATTATTTATTTTGTAGTCTTACAAAGTCTATCCTCATTGTTTTATTATCTTTATACTATAGTTTTTAGCTCTCTTTCAGCGAAAATTATAAAAACCATAAGAATCGAAATGATGGAAATAGCACTACGACAACCAATGAAAATATTTGATCAACAACCAATTAATTCAATAATTACTAAAATAACTAATGATACCGAATCCGTACAAGAATTCTATGAGACGATAATATCATCTTTTCTCAAAAGTATTATATTATTTAGCATGATACTAGCCGCTATGCTTATGCTAGAATGGCATATGGCGTTACTAAGCGCCTCTATAACTCCTTTTTTACTAATAATAGTCATAACTCATCAGCGCTATAGTAAACCCGTAATAAAACAAATAAAAAAGTATATATCACGAATGAACAATACTGTTCATGAAATTATTAATGGAATTGTAGTGATTCAGCAATTTAATCAAGAAAAAAATTTTCTAAAAAAAATCGAAAAAATTAATAACCACAATTACTTAAATAAAATGAGGATATTAAAAATTGATGCACTATTGTTACGACCATTATTAACCTTAATATCTACTATAATACTATCATCGATTATAGTAATATTAAAAATTTTTCCCATGAAAAATTTAGAAATAAGCGTTCTACACACATTTATTAACTATATTCGTTATCTTAATGAACCTTTGGTAGCAATTACAAATCAACAAACTATACTTCAACAAGTCCTAGTTTCTTCTGTAAGAATTTTTAAATTTATTGATTCTCCTATAGATACATATGGTTATAATTCTGTTCCTTTAAAAACAGGTAAAATTACATTTCATAACGTATCTTTTTCTTATCCTAATACCGATAAAGTAATTTTAAAAAATATCAATATTAATATACCAGACAAAAGTTATATCGCGTTAGTAGGAAAAACAGGAAGCGGCAAAACAACATTGTCTAACTTAATTCTCAAATATTATACAGCTACTCAAGGAGAGATACTCTTAGACGGAAAACCTATAGATACCTTTGCAAATTCGGTTCTACGAAAACATATTTCTATAGTACAACAGGAACCGACGATTTTATACGATAATTTGATTAAAAATATATCGTTAGGAAGAAACATTAAACAAAAAAAAATTATAAAAGCTTTGCACCAGAGTCAGCTAAAAAAGCTTGTAAATTCCTTACCAGAAGGATATATGTCTGTATTGGGTAAAAAAGGCAATAATTTATCTCAAGGACAGAAACAAATGATTGGAATTGCTAGAATATTAGTCTCTCAACCAAAAATATTAATTTTCGATGAAGCAACAGCAAGCATAGATTCAGAATCAGAACAAAAAATACAAAAAATATTGTCTTCTATTAAAAGAAAATCAACAATTATTGTTATAGCTCATAGACTATCTACCATAGTAAAAGCAGATACAATTGTTGTTTTAGATAAGGGGAAAATTATCGAAATGGGAAGTCATGATCAATTGATAAAAAACAAAAAATTATATTATAAAATGTATACACATCAAAATAATTATACGGACATATAAAACATATGATATATGATTAAGGAAATATATTTTATAATACCTGTTAGAGGACTTCGTAATACCTACACCATTTAAATTGGCTGCTTCTTTCCAGACCTGACCAGTTGTTTAAAATAATAGAATTACAAACATCCTCTAACAAAAAATTAATAATCAAAAAAAAAAAAAAAAAAAAAATAAAATTTATTTCACTCATAATTAAACATGAATCAATTAAACAAGTCAAGATAAATTTAATATCATTAAAACATTTGTTTCGTTATTAAGAGCATAAAATGAAATATAAAATACTATCCAATAAATGGAGACCACAAACGTTTGATCAAATTATTGGTCACAAATATATTATAAAAATAATAAAAAATAGTCTTGATTTAAAGCGTATCCACCAATCCTGGTTATTTTCTGGAATGCATGGAGTTGGAAAAACTACTATAGCACGCATATTGGCTAAAAGCTTAAATTGCAAAACAGGAATTACATCTCGGCCATGCAGAATTTGTTCACATTGTATAGATATAGAAAAAGGAAAATTTCTAGATTTTATAGAATTAGACGCAGCTTCAAAAACAAAAGTAGAAGATATTAAAATAATACTAGATTCTATACAATATCCGCCAATACAGGGAAGGTTTAAAATTTACCTCATTGATGAAATACATATGTTATCCCGACATAGTTTTAATGCTTTATTAAAGGCGTTAGAAGAACCTCCTCGATATATTAAGTTTATTTTAGCTACTACACATTTAAATAAAATACCTGATACTATAATTTCAAGATGTTTACATATTAACTTATTACATATTAGCCTAATAAAGATATCTAGATATTTAAAAGATATACTAGACCAAGACAACATCCATATTGATGAAGAAATATTAAACGCAATCTCTAATTCTGCTCAAGGCAGCATTAGAAACGCCTTAAATACTCTAGAACTCATCACTTCTTCTATGCAGGAAAAAAAATTAAAAAAAAAAAATATTTATAAAATATTAGGCGTTTTTGATAAAAAAAAAATATTTATTTTAGCTGATAACATTATTAATAATAATATTAACAATATTTTCAAAATATTAGATGACGTCGAAAATATGGGTATACAATATGATCAGATAATATTATCCTTAATTACTTTTTTTCACAATTTATCAATAATAAAGATTACCGAGTCCCTAAAAGATTCTCCAAAAAAAAATTTGTCTGTATATAATCACAAAATTTATATTTTATCCAAAAAAATTCTCTTTAAAGATACACAGATTTATTGTAAAATCCTTATTCAGGGAAGAAAATACTTAAAATATTCCCCTAATCCCAGAATAGGCATTGAAATAATATTTCTTCAAATATATCAATATATAAAAGAAAACAATAATTTTCAATAATATAAATATATTCAATAAAAAAAGAAAATTATTGATAAAGGTTATTTCTCAAAAAATAATTTAACAACTAGGATATAACATTAATATTTTAATTATATATTCTACTCACAAAAAAAAGAAAAAATGTATACTACAGAAAAAATAAATGAAATTTTGCAACAAGCAAAAAATATGCAGAAAAAAATAGAAGACATCCAAAAAGATATTAGCATAGCCGAAATTACTGGACAATCCGGGGCAGGCCTAGTAACCGTGGTAATGACTGGAAATTATAATTGTAAATACATTAAAATAAATAGCGAAATTATAGATGCAAAAAAAAAAACATTTCTACAAGATTTAGTTGCATCTGCTATTAATGATGCGATACAAAAAATAACTAAATTACAACAAAAAAAATTATCCTTAGGGCCAGGTTTATCCGATTCTTCCTAAATACAATCAAGAAAATAATAACAAAATACTATTAAAATCAGATATAATATCCTGTAGATCAATTATTTGGTAAAAATATTTTTTAAAATAAATGGAATTTAAAAATGCAAAATAAAAAAACTCACGCCTTTCAATCAGAAGTAAAAGAGTTGCTCCACATTATGATCCATTCCTTATATTCTAATAAAGAAATTTTTTTAAGAGAACTAATATCCAACGCTTCTGATGCGATAGAAAAAATTAGATTCGAAAAACTCTATCATCCTGAGAAATATACCAATCATTCTTACAGTCCAAAAATACAGATTTCAGTCAATAAAAATAAAAAACAAATTATTATTTCGGATAACGGTATTGGAATGCAGTACAAAGAAGTAATAAAAAATTTAGGAACCATAGCTAGATCAGGAACTAAATCATTTCTGAGTAAAATTAACAATATCGAAAATAAAGAAAAAAATGAATTTATTGGCCAATTTGGAGTGGGATTTTATTCTTCTTTCATAGTCTCAAACTCTGTATCTGTTTTTACTAAACATGCTTTAAGTCAAGAAAAAACAGGTACTTTATGGACGTCGGAAGGAAAAGGAGATTATTCTGTTGAGGTCGTCCCAATAGAACTACACGGCACTAAAATTATTTTATCCTTAAAACCAGAGGAAGAAACATTCTTAGAAAATTGGAAGATTAAGCAAATTATAAAAAAATATTCTGATCATATAGCGGTGCCTATAGAAATAGAAAATTATGATGAAAAAACAAAAATTTTTTCTTGGGAAAAAATTAATGAAGCTCAAGCGTTTTGGGTCCAAAATAAAAAAGAAATTACCAAAGAAGCTTATCAAAAATTTTATAAATATATAACAAATGATTCCGAAAACCCTTTAATCTGGAGTCATAATAAAGTTGAAGGAAATCAAGAATATATTAGTTTGTTATACATTCCGAAAAAATCTACTTGGGATATGTGGCACAGAGAAAATAAACACGGTTTAAAGCTATATGTTAAAAATGTATATATTATGGACGAAGCAAATCAATTTTTACCTAATTACTTACGCTTTGTAAAAGGAATTATTGATTCTCAAGACCTTCCTCTGAATATTTCGAGGGAAATACTGCAAGATAGTTCAATTACTGTAGTGTTGCGTAAATCTTTAACAAAAAAAATACTAAAATTATTAGAGTCTCTCTCTCAAAAAAATAAAAAAAAATATCAAAAATTTTGGAGCTCTTTTGGTGTAGTATTTAAAGAAGGCGTAGCAGAAGATACAGAAAACAAAGAAATAATTTCTCGTTTATTACGCTTTTCATCTATTAAAAACAAAGAAAATACATTATCTCTAGAAGAGTATGCGCAAAAGATGATAGAAGGTCAAAAAAAAATATACTTTATAACCGCTGAAAGCTATCAATCTGCTATAAATAATCCGCATTTAGAAATTTTTAAAGAAAAAAACATGGATGTATTATTACTTTCAGACAAAATAGATGAATGGATGATGAATTATTTACCTGAATTCCAAAATATAAAATTTCAATCAGTAAGCAAAACAGATACGTCAATCGAAGAATTTATTTCTAAAAAAAATACCCCCGATGAAACATGTAATAAATTTATTCAAAAAATAAAAACAATATTAAAAAATACTGTCAAGGATGTTAGGATCACGTATCGTTTAAAAAATACGCCCGCTATCGTATTAACCGATTCTAATGATATGAGCACTCAAATGGCGAAAATGTTCAGCGCAGCAGGACAACCTGTTCCCCCAATAAAATATATACTCGAAATAAATCCTAATCACCCATTAATAAAAAAAATACAGAAAATAGAAAATAAAGAAAATTTTCATAATTGGATAAAAATATTATTTGAGCAATCAATTTTAGCAGAAAAAGGTAGTTTAGATAACCCTCATAAATTTATTAAGAGAATTAATCATTTATTTTTATCATAAAATCATAAAAAATATAAACATAATTTATATAGAAAAATCGTTTTTTTTAAGGAATATTTTATTATGAAGCGTATTATTATTCTAGGAGCCCCGGGAAGCGGAAAAGGAACACAGGCTCAGTTATTATCAAAATCCTTGTGTATACCATTTATTTCTGCAGGAGAAATACTACGTCAAGAAATAAAGAAAAATGAAAAAACAAGAAGCTATATAAAAAATACAATAAATCAAGGCAAATTAGTCAAAAGTTCTTTTATGATTCAGTTAATTAAAGAAAATATACAAAAAAAAAATAGCTTTAATGGATTTATCCTAGACGGATTTCCTCGGACAATTGAACAAGCAAAGTCCCTAAAAAAATATATTGCTATAGAGTATGCAATATATTTAAATATTGAATACAAAGACATTATTAATAGAATTGAGGGGAGATTAATACATAAGCCATCAGGTAGAACTTACCACAGTATATTTAATCCTCCTAAACAACATAATGTTGATGATATTACAGGAGAAATATTAAGCAAAAGAAAAGATGATACAAAAAAAATTATAAAAACCCGATTCGAGGAATATATTAAACATACTCAACCACTAATTCATTGGTTTCAAAAAGAAAAAAAAAAAATTCATTATCTAGAAATAGAGGCTAACCAATCAATTAATCACATACATAAAAAAATCATTAATCATTTAAATAAAAAAAAAAAATATAAATAAAAATTTTGCGCTCTACAGGATTTGAACCTGTAACCTACAGCTTAGAAGGCTGTTGCTCTATCCAAATTGAGCTAAGAGCGCGAAAAAAAACCAAATTTTTAATATTATACTTAACAAGACATAAAAAATCAATAATTCTATTTACAGAAATAAAATTTTTATATAGTATATATAAATAATAAATATATACACTAATGTTAAACTTAAAAAAAATTTGGTATTTCTTAAATAATGAAAAAAAAAATTCTTAACGGAATACAAACAGCTCAAAAAATAACCAATAAAATAAAAAAAATAGTAAAAAAAAGAAAAAAAAATAAAAAAAAAGTTCCTAGCCTGGCAATGATTATAGTTGGAAACCATCCCGCTTCTTTAACATACGTATTTAAAAAAAGAGAAGCGTGTAATATTGTAGGTTTTTTTTCTGTATATTGGCATTTATCCAAACATATAAAGGAAACAGAACTATTAAATTTAATCCATCAATTGAATCAAAACACATGTATTGATGGTATATTAGTTCAATTGCCATTACCTATTAATATTAACTGTATAAAAATAGCAAATAGCATTGACCCTCAAAAAGACGTAGACGGATTTCATCCCTATAATATAGGATCTTTATATCAGTGTAACCCAGCATTAAGAGCGTGTACTCCTAAAGGCATAATTACATTATTAAATGAATACAAGATAAATATTTATGGTTTACATGCAGTCATTATTGGATCATCGAATATCGTAGGCAAGCCTATGTATTTAGAATTATTGCAAGCGGGATGCACGCCTACCCTAACGAATAAATTAACAATTAATTTAAAAAAATATGTTCAACAAGCAGATTTAATAATAATTGCAATTGGCCAACCAAACTTTTTATACGGTGACTGGATAAAGGATGGAGCAATTGTTATTGATGTAGGCATCAATTATATTTATAAAAATAAAAAAAAAATAATAGTTGGAGATGTACACTTTGAATCTGCATCTTTAAAAGCATCTTATATTACTCCCGTTCCAGGAGGAATTGGCCCGATGACAGTGGCGTCTCTGTTACAAAATACATTACAAGCATGCAAAAACTATAAAAAATAAATCTTTTTTTTTTTTTATTTCTTAAATCGATATGTTGAAATATTCAGATTATCTTCTACAATTACTCCTAATTCAAACAATTTTTTTCGCAAAAGATCTGCTAAATTCCATTGTTTTTCGAGCCGAAATTTTTGCCTCATATTCACTAAATTTTCAATAATTAAAATATTGCTCATTGACATTCGTGTAGTTTGATATAAAAAATTTTTTGGACTTCTATTAAATAAACCTAAAATATTTCCTAAAGAAACCAAATCAGAAGCAAGTATATTAGCTAAATAAGTATTATTTTTTTTAATTTTATTGATGTGTTGAGATAATTTTTGTAAAACTAAACATGCTTGAGAAGTATTAAAATCATTATTCATTGCCGAATAAAACTGGTTTTTGAATACATTCCTTAATTCAATTTCGTAATCTGTTTTAAAGGAAGCGCTAATGATACAATCAGATATAGATTGATACATTTTTATTAAAATATATTGAGAAATGCATAAATTTTTTTCTGAATAATATAAAGGGTGTCGATAATGTGTAGACAAAAAATAATATCTAACGACTTCAGGATCATAATTGTTCAATAAATGACGAATAGAAACAGCATTTAAAAGCGATTTAGACATTTTTTGGTTATTAAGAATAACCATACCTGCATGCATCCAAAATTCAACACAAAAAGAGCCCTGAAAGCTCTTTGATTGAGCCATTTCATTTTCGTGATGGGGAAATAATAAATCTACTCCTCCCCCATGAATATTGACATTATTTTTAAAGAATTTGTTAATAATAGCCGAGCATTCAATGTGCCATCCCGGGCGTCCTCGACCCCAAGGCGATAACCAAGATACATGAGCAGAAGATTGAGAATTATTATATTTCCATAAAACAAAATCGCGTGATCGATCAACAGAAGAACAATCCTCGGTAGCTTGGCGAGAAAGACAACAATCAGATACTCTATGCGACAACAATCCATAATTTTTATAACTATTAATAGAAAAAAGTACATCTCGGCTATCAGAAACATATGCATATTTTTTTTTTATTAAAACATCTATCATTTTAAAAATATCAGGCATACATTTTGTAACACGAGGCTCTCGATGAGGAGGAATTAAATTTAATAGTAAAAAATCTTCTTTCATCAATCGAATCATACGAGAAGCTAATGAAAATACCGACTCTTTCTGTTGTTCTGCCTTCTTAATTATTTTGTCATCAATGTCAGTAATGTTGCGAACATAAAAAATATTATATCCTATCTGTTTCAAATAACGGATAATAATATCAAATATTACAAATGTCCGAGCATGACCAATATGACATAAATCATATGCCGTGACACCACATACATAAATATTTATATTTTTACTTTTTGCATGCTTGAATATTTCTTTTTTTTTCGTTAAAGTATTAAAAATTTTCAGCATATTAAAGCTCATTACAAAAATTTTAAAGAAAAAAAATATATATAATGATTTAAAATTATAATAAAATATTTTTATATATCATAAATCAAATGTTGTTATACTATATAACAATCATAATTCTTATATATACAAGAAATAAAAGATTATTTATAGAAAAGTAATTCGTATATATGCTACAGGATATACTATTAAATAAAAAAAATAAAAAAATACTCAAGTTATATAATAATATTATATCACAGCGTATTTATTTATAAAAAATAATCGATATTTTTATATAAATAAAAAATTATTTTCTTAAACGTTAGATGATTTTTATAAGAGAAAACGAATGGAAAAAAAATTCACGACACTTCTAAAATTCCCATGTACCTTTACATACAAAGTCATAGGGTTGTCACAGCCGGAACTAACTAATAATATTGTAAAAATAATACAACATCATGTTCCAGGAGATTATGCTCCACAAATTAAACCGAGCAATGAAGGAATATATTTATCAATTTCAATTACTATTTTTGCAAAAAATTTTAAACAAATAGAAAAATTATATAAAGAATTAATTAAAATTCATTTAGTTAAAATGGTTTTCTAAAATCACTTTGCGATGCGGTATTGTAATCATACTCCGCACCGCAAAAGTACTACTTATGCTGAATAAAAAAATATTTTTTAAAACTTTTTTATAAACTTACAACATTAGCAGCTGATGGCCCTTTTGCGCCTTCGGTAATTTCGAATTCAACACTTTGACCTTCTGCCAAAGTTTTAAATCCGTTGCTTTGGATAGCAGAAAAATGAACAAAAACGTCTTTGCTTCCATCTTCAGGAGTAATGAAACCAAATCCTTTAGATTCATTAAACCATTTTACATTACCTTTAATCTTGGACATCTATATATTACCTTAGAGTGAAAATATAAACTAAAACTTATACCTACGGTTAATGCATTATTTATAAATAATATATCTAATATAGATCAATGCTATCCTTGATTAAGGTAGCAATTCTTTATTTGTAATACAATGTATCAATTAAATTAAAAAATTTAAAACACAATAGATATAAATACGAATATAAAAAATTTTAAATATGATAGAAAATAAAATTAAAAAAAACAATACCCGGCAATGTCCTACTCTCACACAAGGAGACCTTGCACTACCATCGGCGTTGAAACGTTTCACTTCTGAGTTCGGAATGGATTCAGGTGGTACCATAACACTATTGTTGCCGGGTCTTATTTTTTTTAGAAAAACACCTCTGGTGTTGTAAGGTTAAGCCTCTCGGGTCATTAGTACTAGTTAGCTAAACATATCACTATGCTTACACACCTAGCCTATCTACGTCGTAGTCTCCAACGTCCCTTCAGTAAATATATTTACATATATTTCAGGGAAAACTAATCTTGAGGTGAGTTTCGTGCTTATATGCTTTCAGCACTTATCTCTTCCGTATTTAGCTACCGGGCAGTGCCATTGGCATGACAACCCGAACACCAGGGATACGTCCACTTCGGTCCTCTCGTACTAGAAGCAGATCCTCTCAATTTTCCTACGCCCACGGCAGATAGGGACCGAACTGTCTCACGACGTTCTAAACCCAGCTCGCGTACCACTTTAAATGGCGAACAGCCATACCCTTGGGACCTGCTTCAGCCCCAGGATGTGATGAGCCGACATCGAGGTGCCAAACACCGCCGTCGATATGAACTCTTGGGCGGTATAAGCCTGTTATCCCCGGAGTACCTTTTATTTGTTGAGCGATGGCCTTTCCATACAGAAACCACCGGATCACTAAGACCTGCTTTCGCATCTGCTCGCGTTATCACGCTCGCAGTTAAACTGGCTTATGCCTTTGCACTAACCTTACGATGTCCAACCGTAATTAGCCAATCTTTGTACTCCTCCGTTACTCTTTGGGAGGAGACCGCCCCAGTCAAACTACCCACCAGACACTGTCTCTGCATCGGCTGACGACGCTAGATTAGAAAATCAATGTTTATAGGGTGGTATTTCAAGATTGACTCCATCAACACTAGCGCATTGACTTCTCTGTCTCCCACCTATCCTACACAATAAAAATCAACTCTCAATGTCAAGTTATAGTAAAGGTTCACGGGGTCTTTCCGTCTTGCCGCGGGTACACTGCATCTTCACAGCAAATTCAATTTCACTGAGTCCTGGATGGAGACAGCCTGGCCATCATTACGCCATTCGTGCAGGTCGGAACTTACCCGACAAGGAATTTCGCTACCTTAGGACCGTTATAGTTACGGCCGCCGTTTACCGGGGCTTCAGTCAAAAGCTTTAGGTTTCCCTTAACTCTATCAATTAACCTTCCGGCACCGGGCAGGCGTCACACCGTATACGTCCACTTTCGTGTTTGCACAGTGCTGTGTTTTTAATAAACAGTTGCAGCCAGCTGGTATCTGAGACTAACGTAAGCTTCAAAAGAAAATTTCTACACTTACATGTTAGCGTGCCTTCTCCCGAAGTTACGGCACTATTTTGCCTAGTTCCTTCATCCAGGTTCTCTCAAGCGCCTTAGTATACTCTACTTAACCACCTGTGTCGGTTTCGGGTACGATTCATGTCATACCTATATGCTTAGAGGATTTTCTTGGAAGCGTGGTATTAGTTACTTCATTATTTTTAAATAATTCGTATTCGTATCTTAGATTTTATATAAAAAATCGGATTTTCCTAATTTTTCATCCTACATACTTAAACCGAGACTACCAACCCTCGGATAACCTAACCTTCTTCGTCTCCACGTCGCGGTACAACTAAGTACTGGAATATTAACCAGTTTCCCATCGACTACGCCCTTCGGCCTCGCCTTAGGGGTCGACTTACCCTGCTCCGATTAACGTTGAACAGGAACCCTTGGTTTTTCGGCGAGCAGGTTTTTCACCTGCTTTATCGTTACTCATGTCAGCATTCGCACTTCTGATACCTCCAACATTTTTTACAAAACATCTTCACAGGCTTACAGAACGCTCCCCTACCCAATAATAAAAATCTTTATTGCCGTAGCTTCGGTGCATAATTTAGCCCCGTTATATCTTCCGCGCAGGCCGACTAGACCAGTGAGCTATTACGCTTTCTTTAAATGATGGCTGCTTCTAAGCCAACATCCTGGCTGTTTATGCCTTCCCACATCGTTTCCCACTTAATTATGACTTAGGGACCTTAGCTGACGGTCTGGGTTGTTTCCCTTTCCACAACGAACGTTAGCACCCGCTGTGTGTCTCCCGTGATAAAATTTTTCGGTATTCGGAGTTTGCGTTGATTTGGTAGGCCGGGATGGCCCCCTAGTCAAAACAGTGCTCTACCCCCGAAAATTAATACACGAGGCGCTACCTAAATAGCTTTCGGGGAGAACCAGCTATCTCCCGGTTTGATTGGCCTTTCACCCCTATCCACAAGTCATCCGCTGATTTTTCAACATCAGTCGGTTCGGTCCTCCAGTTAGTTTTACCCAACCTTCAACCTGCTCATGGATAGATCACCGGGTTTCGGGTCTGTATCTTGAAACTAAAAAAATATTCGCCCATTTAAGACTCGGTTTCCCTACGGCTCCCTTAACAGTTAACCTTGCTACAAGATACAAGTCGCTGACCCATTATACAAAAGGTACGCAGTCACTCTTCTAAAGTTCTAAAAGCTCCTACTGCTTGTACGTATTTGGTTTCAGGATCTATTTCACTCCCCTAACCGGGGTTCTTTTCGCCTTTCCCTTACGGTACTAGTTCACTATCGGTCATTCAGGAGTATTTAGCCTTAGAGGATGGTCCCCCTATCTTCAAACAAGATTTCTCGTGTCCCGTTCTACTTTTTGAATTCCGGAAAACAAATATTTCGTGTACAGGACTATCACCTTGTATCGTAAGCTTTTCCAAACTTTTCTACTATAAATGTTTTCTTTTCTAATTCTAGGCTTTTCCCAGTTCGCTCGCCGCTACTGTGGGAATCTCAATTGATTTCTTTTCCTCAAGGTACTTAGATGTTTCAGTTCTCTTGGTTTGCTTTATTAGCCTATTTATTCAGCTAATAATGACTTTTGAATGTCAGGTTTCCCCATTCGGAAATCACCGGTTAATATCGCTTCATATCAGCTCACCGATGCTTATCGCAGATTAGCACGTCCTTCTTCGCCTCTGAATGCCAAGGCATCCACCAAATACGCTTATTACGCTTAACCTTACAACCCACAGGTGTTTTTCTAAATTTTCAATCATATCCAAATTTTTAAAGAACGTTACTATTTATCTTTTTTTCAGTTACAAAACAATTATAACATATTTTTTTCTTTAGTACACAAAAATATTTTTAATTTTGTCCCCTAGGGGATTTGAACCCCTGTTGCCGCCGTGAAAGGGCGATGTCCTAACCACTAGACGAAGAGGACGATAAAAAATAACAATAAACATTAATTTTTAATGTTACAGAATCAATAGAAAGTGTCAAGTGTTTTTTTTAAATTTTTTAAATTATTTACAATAAGAAGCTCTATAAAACGAGAATCTGGATGAATTTTCTTAATTTAATAATTTAAAACATTAATTTTAATTTATTAAAAGTTTTATTAATATCCGGTAATACTCCGAACCAAAACAAACACGAATATGCAGCTTGAGCTACCAACATTCCAAATCCATCAGAAATATTTGTGCTTCCTAAATTTTTACAAACCAATAAAAAAGGGGTCAATGATTGTGTACGTGAGTACGAAATATCGTAACATATAGTCTTAGGAGTAACTACGTATTTAGGAAAAAAAGGAGATTGATTATATAACCCGCACGAAGTTGCGTTTATCAAAATATCAAATTCATATTTATTTAAACGATCTGAAAAAACAGAAATTTTTCCAAAATGTGTAAATTTTTTTATTAAATCAACCGACTTGTCAAGTGTTCGATTTAAAATAACTACAGAACATTGTTCTTTTAATAAATGATATATAATTGAATGCGCTACACCACCGGCACCTAATAACAATACTTTAGAGTATTTTTTTATATATTTTAAGCGTTTTAAATCATAAATTAGCCCTATTCCATCCGTATTATCTCCTAAAATATTAGAATCTATACTTTTCTTTAAGGTATTTGTAGAATTAGAAATTTTTGCGCGCTTAGAGTATTGATGAAGCGCATGAAATGCTAATTTTTTAAAAGGTACGGTTACATTACATCCAAATCCGCCGCATTGAAAAAATTTTTTTATTTCAATAAAAAAATTTGATTTAGTACACAAAAACAAGTTATAATTGTAATTTATTTTTATTTCTTTTGAAAAAATATTATGTATTAAAGGAGATAAAGAGTGTTTAACAGGATTGCCGAATAAACCAATAGAATATATTTTTTTTTTGACAACATAATTTTTCATAAAAACCCTTAAAAATAATAATATTACTACCTCAATTAACATTGAAGATAAATAAATAAAAATGTTTATAGTTCGTCATATATATATATCAAAATATATATGAAACTCTTATTGTGTTTAAACCATATACAATCCAAATCACCTATTCACTAATATGCAGATTAGTCTTTATGTCTATTCATAAAATATTACAATTTCCAGACTATCGGTTACGTTTAAAATCAAAACCAATAAAAAAAATTAATCATAAAATTATTAAAATAATATATGAGATGTTTAACACCATGTATGCCAATAACGGGATAGGGCTAGCCGCTCCTCAGATTAATATACGAAAACAAATCATTGTTATTAGCGCCTTAACTCCTCACCATCCAGAGCTCATCTTAATAAACCCCATTATCTTAAAAAAAAGTCATAAATATATACACACTACAGAAGGATGTTTGTCTGTGCCGAAAAAAACAGCTAAAGTTAATCGATCAAGCTACATCAGGATAAAAGCTATAAATAACATCGGAAATACCTTTATCTTAGAAGCACGCTCTCTTCTGTCTATTTGCATACAACATGAAATTGATCATTTAATCGGAAAATTATTTATAGATTATCTCACTTAGCATTAACTTATTTATTAAATAATTTAATACATTAAAATATGTCAAAAAAAATATCAAAAATTGTTTTTGCCGGAAGTAATGATTTTGCATTAGCGCATTTAGAGTCATTACTTAATTCTAAATATATTATATCAGCAGTATTAACTAAACCAGATAACTTGTATTGTAAAAAAAGAGAAAATTGTTTTTCTCTTATTAAAAAGTATGCTATAAAAAATTATATAACACTATTACAGCCTAAAAATTTATTTAATGAAATATTCTATTCTTCTCTTAAACAAATCAATGCAGATATATTAATAGTATCATCGTATGGAAATAAAATACCCAAAAAAATTTTAAAAATATTTCCATTCGGAGGAATCAATATTCATGCATCCTTACTACCCAGATGGAAAGGAGCGGCTCCAATTCAATGGGCCATTTTATCAGGAGATAAAAAAACAGGAGTTAGCGTAATAAAAATGAATTCTCGAATTGATTCGGGAAAAATAATATATACGCTCTCTTGCCCCATTAGTCAACTAGATAATACCATTACTTTGAGCGCAAAATTAATTCCAATTTCACTACAATGTATGTATCAATCTTTACAAATCATAGACAACCCGTATATTATAAATTACCAAAAACAAAATAAAATTCTTGAAAAACAAGCTCCTAAAATTAAAAAAAAAGATTCAATAATTTCCTGGTCTCATTCAGTCATTCAGATAGATCGATTAATTAGAGCATTTGTATCTTGGCCATGTTGTCAATTTTTAATCAATAAACTGTATGTCAAAATTAAAAAAGCATCTATTTTTTCTGTAAAAAAACATGATTTTCAATGCGGAGAAATTATCGAAGTAAATAAAACTGGAATACAAATAAATACTGGAAAAGGAATATTAAGAATAGAAAAAATAAAAATACCAGGAAAAAAAACTTTACACATCAGCCAAATACTACACGCAAAGAAAAAAATATTTGTTAAAAAAGCTATATTAAAATAATAGAAAATAAATATATTATAAAAACTTCGTAGTTAACAAGAACGGCATAAAAATGCCGTTTTATTAAACTAAAACATTAAAAAAAAGTTTATATCTTTTAACAATATTTAAACATTTCTACCAACTAATTCTACAAAGGCTAAAGGAGCGTGATCACCTTTTCTAAAACCGCACTTCAAGATACGTAAATACCCACCAGGACGAGAATAAAAAAAAGGCCCTAATTCATGAAATAACTTTTTTACCGAATAAATATCGCGGACACGAGAAAATACTAATCTACGGTTAGATATCGTATCATACTTAGATCGTGTAATCAGGGGCTCAAAAAAACGACGTAGCTCTTTTGCTTTCGGCAAAGTAGTTGTTATATGTTCATACTTAATTAATGAACATATCATGTTTTTGAACATAGCTTTCAAATGACTTCGCGTTTTATTTAATAACCGCCCTGTTTTTCTATGTCTCATACTTTTATGTCCTTAAAAACTTTATAATACCAGTATAGAATATTAAAAAAATAATAAACAATATCTTAATTATAAGATTTTATCTTCTAAAAGAACTTTAGGAGGCCAATTGATTAACTGCATACCTAATGAAAGATTTCTAGTCGCTAATATATCCTTAATTTCAGTCAATGATTTTTTTCCTAAGTTTGGCGTTTTAAGTAATTCTACTTCAGTTTTTTGAACTAAATCACCAATATAATGAATACTTTCGGCCTTCAAACAATTAGCGGAGCGTACAGTTAATTCTAAGTCATCTACTGGTCTGAGTAGGATTGGTTCAAATTCTGGTTTTTCTTCTTTGACTTCTACTGCACGGCATCCCCTCAAGTCTACAAACGATTCTAGTTGTTCTGCGAGGATAGTAGCTGCTTTTCTGATTGCTTCTTCTGGATTAATAGTCCCGTTTGTTTGCATATCTATAATCAACTTATCTAAATCTGTTCGCTGCTCTACTCTAGCCGCCTCGACGTGATAAATAATACGATCAATTGGGCTGTAGGACACATCTAAAAATAATTTTCCTACAATAGAGTTTTCCGCATTAACCCCTTGTCTAGATTTCGCTATGACATACCCTCGGCCTCGTTCTACCTTCATTCTCATATCTAAAAGAATATCAGGAGACGTAATATGACAAATAACATGTTTTAAGTTTATGATTTCAGTAGAAGCATCATGATCAATATCTTCAGCTAGTACTGGGCCGATACCTCTTTTTTTTAAGTATAATATTGCTTCATCTTTCTCAAATAATTTAATTGATAAACCTTTCAAATTTAACAATATATCTAATATGTCTTCTTGAACTCCTTCTTTATGCATATATTCATGCAATATTCCACGAATTTCTACCTCAGTAATAGCACACCCAGACATGGAAGATAGTAAAATTCTTCTCAAAGCATTTCCTAAAGTATGCCCAAAACCACGCTCTAAAGGCTCCAAAATAATCTTGGAACGAGTAGAGCTAATTTTTTCAATATTTACTAATCTGGGTTTTAAAAAATCTTCTACAAAAACGGACATTATTGTTCTCTCTAAATATGTAAAACCTTATTTACTTAGAATATAATTCCACGATTAAGTGTTCATTAATGTCAGCAGATAAGTCATCACGCTCTAGAGCACGTATAAAACACCCTTCCATCATTGAATAATCAACACTTAACCAACTAGATTCCTCTCGTTGCTTCATAATTTCTATAGCTGCTTTAACTCTTAATTGCTTCTGAGATTTTTTACTAACAGATATTTTATCATTAATAGACACCTGGAAAGAAGGTATATTCACCAACCTATCATTAACTAAAATAGATTTATGGCTAATTAATTGACGCGATTCTGAGCGAGTAGCTCCAAAACCTATACGATAAACAATGTTATCAAGACGCTTCTCTAACAAAAATAATAAATTTTGCCCCGTATTCCCTTTCAATTTAGATGCTTTTTTGTAATAATTATGAAACTGTCTTTCGAGTATCCCGTACAAACGACGTAATTTTTGTTTTTCACGTAACTGTTTAGCGTACTCTGATAAACGTAATCGACGAGATCCATGTTGACCTGGAGCTTGATCAATCTTACATTTAGAATCAATAGACCGGACGCCTGACTTTAAGAATAAATCCGAACCTTCTCTTCGGCTTAATTTTAATTTAGGACCCAAATATCTTGCCATATTTATATGTCTCCTATTTATTTAAACTAGTTACACTCTACGTTTTTTCGGAGGGCGGCATCCATTGTGAGGAATCGGTGTAACATCTCTAATATTTGTGATGCGAAAACCAAAAGAATTTAATGCTCGAATAGTAGATTCGCGACCCGGACCCGGACCTTTAACCATAATTTCTAAGTTTTTGATCCCATACTCTTTTACGCGTTCTGCGCATTTTTCTGCCGCTATTTGCGCAGCAAAAGGCGTTGATTTTCTTGAACCTCGAAAACCAGATCCTCCAGAAGTTGCCCAACTTAATGTATTTCCCTGACGATCAGTAATCGTGACAATTGTATTATTAAAAGATGCATGAATATAAGCAATTCCATCTAAAATTTGCTTTTTAACACGCTTCTTAACATAGCGAGTAGCGATTTTTTTTGACATAATCGATTATTATTATCCTCATTATCTACTTTTTATTAATTTTCTAGGACCCTTACATGTTCGCGCATTGGTTTTTGTTCTTTGCCCTCTAGCCGGAAGATGTTTTCGATGACGCACCCCGCGGTAACAATTAATATCTATTAATCGCTTAATATTAATAGTTTTTTCTCTACGCAAATCCCCCTCTACAACGAGCTTAGAAATCGTTATTCTCAAAGTTTCCAATTGTTTTTCGTCTAATTCTTTTACCTTGACGTGATGCCTAATACCTGAAACAATGCAAATTTTTCGAGATAAAGACACACCAATGCCATAAATATCTGTTAATGCAATTAATACATGCTTATGATCAGGAATATTAATTCCAGAAATTCTGGTCACAAATATTACTCCGTTGCTTAGAATAAAAACCATCATAGATGGTAAATTATTAAAGAAATTTAATTATTATAAAAACATATAGTTGACATTTTCTATCCTTGTCTTTGCTTATGCTTAGGATCATTGCTACAAATTACGCGAATAACATTACTTCGACGTATAATCTTACAACTACGACATAAACGTTTTACCGATGCACGAACTTTCATACAATCTCCAAAAAAATATAGAATACATATTCTAATTAACTTCTTGAGTATAGATTAGCTTTTTTCAATATCTTTTTATATTGTGTAGACATCATGAGCGTTTGCGCTTGCGCTATAAATTCCATTAATACTGCTACAATAATTAATAAAGAAGTTCCGCCAAAGTAAAATGGAACCTTTAAAAAAGAGCGCATAATATTTGGAAGTAAACATAAAAAAACAGTATATATAGCACCTAAAGCAGTTAACCTAGACACGATTTTGTTAATATATTCTGCAGTTTTTATTCCAGGACGGATTCCGGGTACAAAAGCTCCCGATTTTTTCAAATTAGTAGAAGTCTCATTAACATCAAAAACCACTCCAGTATAAAAAAAACAAAAAAATATTATTAATCCAGCGTTTGCCACGATAGAAATACTGCTATGTAGTTGAAAAAAAAGAAATAATCTATTAAAAAGAATAGAGTTACCAAAAATATAACGATAATAAGCAAAGATAAGTGATGCTAATAAAACACAGCTAGATGAAAAAATTACCGGTACTACTCCAGCCATATTTAACTTTAAAGGTAAATAGCTATTATGAGCGGAATACATTCGCATTCCCTGTTGACGTCTAGCGTAACAAACAACAATTTTTCTCTGACTGCGTTCTATAAAAACAACTATAAATGTTACAAAAAAGATGATGAATAAAATTGAAAGAATATATAAAACATTAAAATGATTTTTGCGTATGATCTCTAACGTTTGTGTACACGAAAGAGGTAAATTCGAAACTATTCCAGAACAAACAATTAAAGAAACTCCATTTCCCAAACCTTTTTCGGTAATAAATTCTCCTAACCACATTAAAAAAACGGTGCCAGTTACTAAACTAGTGATTGCGCTTGTATAAAAATATCTATCCGGACACAGGATAATATCCTTCATTCCAGAAAGGGAAGGCAAGCTAACTACAACACCAATAGACTGAATAAGTGAGATAAAAAATGCCATATATTTAGTATACTGGCTCAATTTTTTTTTTCCAGCAGTTCCATCTTGCTTTAGAGCAATAAAATGAGGAATGATTAACGTAAAGAGCTGGATAATAATAGAAGCGGATATATAAGGCATCACTCCCAGAGCAAAAATCGATGCTCGATTTAAGGAACCCCCTGACAACATATTAAATGTTGATAAAAAAGAACTATGATTCTGAAAAATAACTTTTTTTAAAACTTCAGCATTAATACCAGGAATTGGAATAAAAGAACCTATACGAAAAATAACAATGGACACTAAAACTAAAAAAATTCTTTTTTGTAAATTATATAATGTAGACATAGTATGCGTTCTATTAAAAATAAATTGTTTAAAAGTATATAATTATTTTTTTAAAGTTTTAACCGTCCCTCCAACTAACTCAATACATAATCGAGCCCCCTTGGTCACAAATAATCCCGAAATTACTATCGGTTGATTAATACATCCAATTTTAATAATTTTAACATATTTAATACTTTTTTTAATTAAATTTATTTTCCTTAAAGCTTCTAAATTTATAATTTTTTTAGACGGAAAAACATTTAATTCAAATAATCGAATTTCATCCGTGATTTTTTTTTTCTTAGATACAAAGCCAAATTTTGGAATTCTTCGATATAACGGAGTTTGCCCACCTTCAAAGCTATTACGAATTTTTCCTCCTGATCTAGATTTTTGGCCTTTATGCCCTCTTCCTCCTGTTTTTCCTAGTCCCGAACCAATACCTCGACATATGCGTTTTTTTGTTTTCTTTAAATACATAGCATTTGATAATGAATTTAAATACACGGTTTATCCCTTACCTGAATTGATATCATATAAGATACTTTTCTAATCATACCGCGAATAGCTGCAGTATCTTTCCGTTTAACAGAATCTCCGATATGACGTAAACCTAAACCATTCATAGTAGCTATATGTTTAGGTAAACGACCAATTTGACTTTTTATTTGTGTGATAAAAATCGTTCTCATAAATTACCTTCTTTATCAGTTTAAAATTTCTTCTATAGACTTTCCACGTTTTTTAGCAATCATTTTTGGCGATCGAATTTTTTTTAAACCATTAATGGTTGCTCGAACTACATTAATAGGATTGGTAGATCCATATATTTTTGCTAAAATATTTTGAATACCCGCTACTTCTAAAACAGATCTCATAGCCCCTCCAGCAATAATGCCAGTTCCTTCTGATGCAGGCTTCATAAATACATTAGAGCCAGTATGACGGCCAACAATAGAGTGCTGTATCGTTTGTTGGCACAAAGGTATTAAAATCATATTTTTTCTCGCTTTCTCCATGGCTTTCTGGATAGCGGCAGGAACTTCACGCGCTTTGCCGTATCCAAAACCAATTTTTCCATTACCGTTGCCTACCACAGTTAAAGCGGTAAAAGAAAAAATCCTACCTCCTTTTACTGTTTTTGAAACCCTATTAACAGAAATTAATTTTTCTTTTAAATCCGTAGATGCTTTTTTATCAAAATTCATGTATACCTCCATTTCTCATTTTTAAAAAACCAAACCTGATATACGCGCCGATTCAGCTAATTCTTTAACTCGACCATGGTACTGGAAACCAGAGCGATCAAAAGAAACAACCTTAATGCCTTTTTCTAAGGCTCTTCTAGAAATTAGCTGACCTACTAATTTTGCAGAAATTTTGTTTCCAGTATATGCGCTTGTTATTTTTAGTTTCTTAAATTCCAAAGTCGAAGCAACGACCAACACTTTAGCTGTTTGGTACGAAATAATTTGGGCATAAATATGCCTAGAAGATCGATGAACTACTAAACGGAATTCTCGACTGCTATGTATTTTTTTGCGTATTTTGGTATAACGCCGAATGCGAGAATCTTTTTTTTTTATTTTTCCTTTCATGCTACTTCTTTTTCGCCTCTTTAATCCGAACTATTTCATTTAAATAACGAATACCTTTTCCTTTATAGGGTTCCGGAATACGATAAGAACGTATATTAGCCGCTACCTGCCCTACAAGTTGTTTATCTATACCCGTCAAAATAATCTCGTTTTGAGGTAAAAGAGATACATTTACAGATTTTGGAAGTTCATAGTAAATAGGGTGTGAAAAACCTAAATATAATTTTAGGATACCTGGATTTTCTATTGTAGCACGATAACCAATACCTAATAAATTTAATTGTTTTTTAAACCCTGCAGTTACCCCTATAATCATGCTATTAATGACGGAACGACAAGTACCTGCTTGCATCCAACCATAAGAACCAGAAAAATGATTATGTGAAAAAAATAAAACACCTTCTTGTTGAACAATTTTAACACATACATGTATTTTACGCTGTAATGAACCTAAAGGACCACTAATAATGACCTCTAAGTTATTAATATTTACTGTTACATTTTTGGGAATCGTTATCGATGACTTAGCAACACGAGACATTTTTAACTTCCTCTATTCTTATGAATAATAATATTAATCTACATAACATATAATTTCTCCACCTAATCCCTTTTTTTTTGCCAAGCGATCGGTCATCACTCCTCGAGAAGTAGATATAACGGCAATGCCTAGATGGTTCATGACATCAGGTAAGCTGTATTTATTGCAATATTGGCGCAAACTCGGTCGACTAGCTCTGGAAATATGTTCTATGACTGCTTTTCCTTCAAAATATTTTAAAAAAATTTTTAAAGTTAAATGACCTTCTCGTTGAACACAATAATTATAAATATATCCTTCATATTTCAATACTTTTATAATATTTTCTTTCATCTTAGAAAAAGGAACAATTACAAAAATTTTATTGGAATTTTGACCATTACGTATACAAGTCAACATATCTGCTATTGGGTCTTGCATGCTCATAAAATATCCTATTTTTAATAAAATTAAAATTATATTAAGACGCTTATTCAGGGATAATTACCAACTCGCTTTTGTTAATCCGGGAATTTCACCTCGCATAGCAGCCTCTCTTAACTTAATTCGACTTAAACCAAATTTACGCAAAAAAGCATGTGGGCGCCCTGTTTGTCGGCAACGATTACGTTGTCGCGAAGGACTGGAGTCTCTAGGTAAAATTTGTAATTTTAACATAGCGCTCCAACGCTCTTTATCTGATGATAATTGCGATTTTATAATTTTCTTTAATTTTAATCGTAGTGCATAATATTTTAATGCCAGTTTAACTCTTTTTATTTCTCTAACTTTTATAGATTGCTTGGCCATACAATAATTTCATCCTATATAATATTATTTTTGAAAAGGAAAACCAAAAGAAGAAAGCAAACACTCTCCTTCCCGATTCGAAAGCGCATCCGTGGTAATAGTAATATTCATTCCCCTGATAGAATCAACTTTCTCATAATTAATTTCTGGAAAAATAATTTGTTCTCGAATGCCTAAACTATAATTACCTTGACCATCAAATGATTTACGAGACATACCTCTAAAATCACGTATACGCGGTATTGCTATGGTAATTAATTTATCAAAAAAATCCCATTTTCTCCTACCCCGCAAAGTCACCTTGCACCCGATAGGATAACCTTTACGAATTTTAAAATTGGCAATAGATTTTTTAGCTACTGTAATAATCGGTTTTTGACCAGAAATTTGAGTTAAATCATGAACAGCATAATCCAATATTTTTTTATCGGAAATAGATTTTCCTACACCCATATTGAGAGTAATTTTTTTAATTGTAGGCACTGCCATTACAGTTGAATACCTAAATTTCTTCATTAACTCTGGAATAACATGAGTATTGTAATAAACACGTAATCTTGACATAAAAACTCTCTTTTCCTATAGTTTACTTTAATAACGCGTGATTAGATTTAAAGCGACGTACTTTTTTTCCAGAACCCCAAAAAAATTCTATTTTATCTGCTTTATTAGTTGTTTTATTAAAATGAGCAATATTAGAAATATGGATAGGTAACTCTTTTAAAATTATTCCCCCTACTTGTTTTTTTTCTGGAATCGATTTTTTGTGTTTTTTTACTAAGTTAATTCCCTGTACAATCACTCTATTAATCTGACGATATATCTTTTTCACTATTCCTGTCTTTCCTTTGTCCTTTCCCACTACTACTATTACTAAGTCGTTACAATGAATTTTATACGACATACTCTATATTCCTCATTTAAAGAACTTCTGGGGCTAAAGAAACGATTTTCATAAACGGTTCTACTCTCAGCTCTCTAGTTACCGGACCAAATATACGGGTACCAACAGGCTGATTTGTAGCATCGTGTAAAAGAACACAAGCATTACTATCAAAACAAATCATAGAACCATCTGTTCTACGAATTCCGTATTTTGTTCGCACAATAACTGCTTTCATAACCTCACCTTTTTTTACTTTACTGCGCGGAATAGCTTCTTTAATAGCTACCTTAATAACATCACCAATACGAGCATATCGCCTGCGAGAACCCCCTAAAACTTTTATACACATAACAAGACGAGCTCCAGAATTATCTGCTACCTGCAAAATGGTTTGCACTTGAATCATATATGAGCCTTTTTCTTATATTCATTATCAAAATGAATAATATGAATTTTAAACATGATAGAAGACATGAAACTCAACTACACATAATTCTCATGTCTCCTGAGTATAAAAAATAAAAAAAATTTAAATTATAGATTTTTTTATAACATTTACTAAAATCCAAGATTTCGTTTTAGATATAGGTCTACATTCACAAATTTGTACTAAATCCCCAATATGACTGATATTTTTTTCATCGTGAACGCATAATTTAGTTCTTTTTTTTACAAATTTTCCATAAACAGTATGCTTAATTCGGCGATTCACGATAACAACGATTGATTTATTCATCTTGTTACTAGTTACATGACCATGTAAAATATTTTTTTTTTCATTCATCATTAATTTTTTATCCGATTTGTTAATAAAGTTTTAACCCTCGCAATTTTTTTTCTTACTTGTTTGACTAAATGGGTTTTTTTTAACTTCCCAGCAGCTATTTGAAGCCGAATATTAAACTGTTCTTTTAGCAACCCCGTCAATAAGTTTCTTAAATCATGTTGAAGAACATTTTTTTTTTTTATAATGTGCATAATTAAATTACCGTTTGGCAACAAAAATAGTTTTAATAGGTAGCTTTGATGCAGCTAACTTAAACGCTGACCTACATTCTTGCTCTGAAATACCTTCTATTTCATATAGTATCTTACCTGGTTGAACTAAAGCTACCCAATACTCTACATTACCCTTTCCCTTGCCCATACGAACTTCTAACGGTTTTTGAGTAATCGGCTTATCCGGAAAAACACGAATCCACATTCTACCTTGACGTTTTACTGATCTTGTAATTGTCCTGCGAGCCGATTCAATTTGTCGAGAAGTTAACCGACCTCGATCAATAGCTTTTAATCCATATTCTCCAAAATTTACTTTACTATCTAGAGAAAAACCTCTATTTTTACCTTTATGCATTTTACGAAATTTTGTACGCTTTGGTTGTAACATCAGCAAAATCTCCAGATTTATCTACGGTACTTGCGAGAATTATTTTTCTCTGAACCTAATATTTTTTTGTCTTGCTCGCTAGAGAGCGCCATGCCTCCTAAAATTTCGCCTTTAAAAATCCATACTTTTACACCGATAACTCCATAGGTAGTATGCGCTTCTGATGTACCATAATCAATATCTGCTCTCAAGGTGTGTAAGGGTACTCGGCCTTCTCTGTACCATTCTCTGCGGGCAATTTCAACACCGCCTAAGCGACCGCTTATCTCTACTTTAATACCTTTTGCTCCTTGTCTAATAGCATTTTGAACAGAACGCTTCATAGCACGGCGAAACATAATTCTTCTTTCTAGTTGAGAAGCAATATTGTCTGCAACTAACTTAGAGTCCAGTTCAGGTTTACGAATTTCAGAAATATTTATCTGAGCCGGCACTCCGGTTAAATGAGCAATTTCACTACGCAATTTATCAACATCTTCTCCCTTTTTTCCAATAACAATGCCGGGCCGAGAAGTGTGTATAGTAACTTTAATGTTTTTAGATAAACGCTCGATAATTATTTTGGATATGGAGGCTTTAACTAATTTTTTAAGTATAAACCGGCGTACCTGAAAATCGCTATCGATATAGTTCGAAAATTCCTTCTTACTGGCAAACCAAACTGAGTTCCAGGATTTTATAATACCTAACCTCATGCCATTAGGATGTACTTTTTGCCCCATTACGATTCTCCAAGAGTATATTATCAGACAAAATGACTGTAATATGACTAGTTCTTTTTAAAATTTGATCTGCCCTTCCTTTTGCTCTAGGCATCATTCGCTTGATACTTCGGCCACCATTAACAAAAATTTTTGAAACGGTCAATAATTCTGTATTACAGCCATAATTATGTTCAGCGTTAGATAATGCTGATTGTAATAGCTTTTTTACAAAAAAGGCTGCTTTTTTATTTAATCCAGATAATATTTGCAAAGCGGATAATGCTTTTTTACCGCGAATAATATCTATTACTACACGTATTTTTTGAGCTGAAGATCGAACTTTATTATACTTTGCTAATATATCCATATGATTATCTTATAAGTTTACTTAACTGGTTTTTTAATTTTTTTATCCGAAGTATGGCCTCTATACGTTCTCGTTAGCGAAAATTCTCCTAATTTATGACCTACCATTTCCTCGGTAATAAAAACAGGAATATGCTGGCGCCCATTATGGACAGATATCGTTAAACCAACCATATTAGGAAACACCGTAGAACGCCTTGACCAAGTTCGAACAGGTTTTTTGCTCTCTTCTTTTAACGATTTTTGAATTTTTTTTAATAAATGAACATCAATAAATGGACCTTTTTTAAGAGAACGGGGCATATATACTCTATCCTTATGTAATTATTTATTTCTATGGCGCAAAATGAATTTTTCGGTACGCTTATTTCTCCGAGTTTTTTTACCCTTCGTTTTTAAACCCCAAGGACTGACCGGATGCTTACCAAAATTTCTACCCTCACCTCCTCCGTGGGGATGATCTACCGGATTCATGGCTGTTCCGCGAACAGTAGGTCGCACACCTAGTCTACGTGTAGCTCCGGCTTTTCCTAAAGAACGCAACATATGCTCTGAGTTTCCTACTTCTCCAATAGTAGCTCGGCATTGCCCGTGAATCTTTCTCAATTCTCCTGAACGCAAACGTATCGTTACATATTGATTTTCCTTAGAAATTAATTGCGCATAATTTCCTGCTGATCGCGCCATTTGACCCCCACGACCAATTTTTATTTCAACATTATGTATAGTAGTTCCAATAGGTATGTTTTTTAATGATAAACTGTTCCCTAAGCTAATTAACGCTGACTCTCCTGATTCAACAAGATCTCCAATCTTAATTCCTTTAGGCTCTAAAATATAACTTTTCACACCATCCCGATATACTATAAAAGCAATGTTTGAAGAACGATTTGGATCATACTCAATCCTTTTAACTGTAGCAGGAATATTATCTTTATGCCTTCTAAAGTCAACACAGCGGTATAGTTGTTTATGCCCTCCCCCTCTATGTCGAGTCGTAATACGACCATAATTATTTCTTCCTCCGGTTTTAGCTTTTATATGCACCAGAGATGCATGAGGGCGACCTTTATATAAACGAGCATTTACTACTTTAGTCACATGTCGTCTTCCCGAAGAAGTTGGTTTACATCGTATAACTGCCACATAGCCTCCTATATTATTATCATTCTGAGTGACCTAGAAATTCCAGATTTTGACCCGACTGTAAGATGACATAGGCTTTTTTCCAATTACCAGACTTACTCGTCTTATTTTTATTACGCTGAGTTTTTCCTTTAACTATTAAAGTGTTGACTTTATTCACTCGTACTTGGAAAAATTTTTCAATCGCTGACTTTATTTCAAATTTTGTAGCATTCTTCAATACCTTTACAACAACAGTATTATTTTTTTGTATTTTCTCCGATGCTTTCTCGGAAACATGAGGAGATAATAATATCTTTAACAACCGATGGACTAAAATCATGCAAATATTACCTCAATTTTTTTAATAGCTGCGACAGTAAACAAAATATCTTTATAAGATAATAAACTAATAGGATCAAGGGCTTCTGTGTTTATTACTTTAACATGATATAAATTCCTTGACGCATATGATAAGTACGTACTTACACCGTCAATAACAATTAAAACGTCCTTAAAATTCATTAATTGTAATTTTTTTAATAAACTTTGAGTTTTAGGAAGCTCTACCGAAAAATCTTTAAACAAAAAAAAACGATTTTGTCGAATTAATTCTGAAAAAATACTCTGCATGGCGCCGTGATACATTTTTTTATTTACTTTTGGGGAATATATTTTGGATTTTGCGGCAAAAGTTACCCCTCCAGATCTCCAGATAGGGCTTCTAAGCGAGCCGGACCGCGCTCTCCCTGTGCCTTTTTGTCTCCATGGTTTTTTTCCAGAACCAGAAACTTCAGATCTGCTTTTTTGAGCTTTACTGCCTTTCCTCTTTTTTGCTAGATAAGCTGTTGTAATCTGATGAACAAGAGATTCATTAAATGCTACACCAAAAATACATTCTGGCAAATTATACATTTCGTCTGTATCTTGAAGCATTAATTCCATCTTTTTATACTCCTTAATGTTTCCTTTTTACAGAAGGTTTTAATAAAACCGTCCCCCCCGAACAACCTGGAATAGATCCTTTAATTAAAATTATTTTTTTTGTATTATCAATTTTAATAATATCCAGATTTTGAATAGTAACACGCGCATTCCCCAAATGGCCGGACATTTTTTTCCCTTTAAATACATGACCAGGCGTTTGGTTTTGACCAATAGACCCGGGAACACGGTGAGATAAAGAGTTACCATGAGTTGCATCCTGCATGCTAAAATTCCAACGCTTTACTGTTCCAGAAAAACCTTTGCCTTTAGAAAATCCGGTTATATCTATTGTTTTAATATTATCAAAAATATTAATAGTTATTTTTTGACCGCGTTTAAACTGATATGATTTTTGACATCTAAATTCCCGTAAATATTTACCAACAGAAACATTAGCTTTTAAAAAATGACCCTTTTCAGATTTTAAGATTTTATTTTTCTTTTTAATCCCGGCTGTTAATTGAATAGCTTCGTATTTATCTGTATTTAACGATTTTACTTGAGTAACAAAGTTATCTAATACCTGTATAACCGTTACAGGAATAGATACATTATCATCTGAAAATATACGAGTCATCCCCAACTTTTTCCCTATTAAACCAATCATTATATTTTAACCTTTATATAGTAATTAATTTTATATAATAAATCTTACTTTACCCCAAACTAATTTGTACATCAACGCCGGCTGCAAGATCTAATCGCATTAAAGCATCAACAGTTTTTTCTGTTGGTTGTACAATATCAATTAATCGTTTGTGTGTTCTAATTTCGTATTGATCACGAGCATCTTTATTTACATGAGGTGATACTAAAATAGTAAATCTTTCTTTTCGAGTAGGTAAAGGGATAGGTCCCAGCACTTTTGCTCCAGTTCGTTTCGCTGTATCTACAATTTCTGTAGTTGATTGATCAATTAAACGGTAGTCGAAAGCTTTTAATCGAATACGAATTCTTTGATTCTGCATAAATACAGAACTCCTTATTTGAATGAAATCCATTCCTATTAATTGAATTAAATGACATAAAGATACGCGTAATTACGCAATAATTAATCTAAAAAGCATTTTTGCAAAATTCTCTTGTTAAAACACAATACTAATAAAAAATGCCAAGAAAAGAGACAAACTCTATTCTTGACAAAATGTCAAAATATTGATATATAATAAAATTTATATTAATATTATGCAATAACTTTTATGACTACTCCGGCGCCTACTGTACGCCCTCCCTCACGAATTGCGAAACGCAATCCTTCCGCCATAGCAACGGGGTGTATTAATGTTACTACCATATTAATATTATCACCGGGCATTACCATCTCAACGTTTTCAGGAAGTTCAACAGAACCAGTTACATCTGTTGTACGGAAGTAAAATTGAGGACGATAACCTTTAAAAAACGGAGTATGTCGACCCCCTTCTTCTTTAGATAAAACATAAACTTCTGATTCAAATTTTAAATGGGGGTGAATAGTCCCGGGCTTAGCAAGTACTTGACCGCGCTCAATATCTTCACGCTTTGTTCCGCGAAGCAAAATTCCAACATTTTCTCCTGCTCGGCCTTCATCCAATAATTTACGAAACATTTCAACACCTGTGCAAATAGTCTTAGCTGTTGCTTTTATACCTACAATTTCAACCTCTTCTCCAACTTTTAAAACGCCCCTTTCAACACGACCTGTTACTACAGTTCCTCTTCCAGAAATCGAAAAAACATCTTCTATAGGTAATAAAAAAGGAGCGTCGATGGCTCTAACGGGTATAGGGATATATTTGTCTAAATAGTTTGCTAGCTCAATAATTTTGTCTTCCCAAGCCTTTTCGCCTTCTAGAGCTTTCAGCGCAGACCCTCGGACTATAGGGATATCGTCTCCTGGAAAATCATATTGCGTTAATAAATCTCGAACTTCCATTTCTACTAATTCTAATAACTCTTCATCATCAACCATATCGCATTTATTTAAAAAAACAACAATATTAGGTACGCCGACTTGTCTTCCTAATAAAATATGCTCTCGGGTCTGAGGCATGGGACCGTCTGTAGCTGCTACTACTAAAATAGCTCCGTCCATTTGAGCGGCACCAGTAATCATATTTTTTATATAATCAGCATGTCCGGGGCAATCTACATGTGCGTAATGACGTAGTTCAGTATCATACTCTACATGCGAAGTATTAATTGTAATACCTCTAGCTTTTTCTTCTGGAGCATTATCGATTTGTTCAAAAGCACAAGGCGTTCCGCCAAATCTCTTGGATAAAACAGTAGTAATAGCTGCCGTTAAAGTAGTTTTTCCATGATCTACGTGGCCAATCGTTCCCACATTAATATGCGGCTTAGATCGATTAAATTTTTCTTTGGACATTATATGTTCCTTAACTTTTCATTCAATATTAATTAAAATTATCAAAAATATACAATATTTAAAAATACTAATATCTTATTACTTTGATATAATAGTATCACAAATTGTAGAAGGAGCTGCAGTATACTTCATAAATTCCATGGAATAAGAGGCTCTTCCTTGAGTCTGCGACCTCAAATCAGTTGCATATCCAAACATTTCCGATAACGGAATATGAGCTTTAATACTTTTTCCGCCTAGCGTATCATCAGACATACCTTCAATAATTCCTCGACGACGATTAATATCGCCAATAACATCACCCATATACTCTTCAGGAGTTTCTACTTCTACTTGCATAATCGGTTCTAGCAAAACAGGGTTAGCCTGCTTGAAAGCTGATTTAAACGCATATGACGCCGCTAGTTTAAACGCTAATTCAGAAGAATCAACATCATGATACGAGCCATCGTGTAAACGAACCCCTACATTTACAACAGGATAACCAGCTAAAGGTCCTGACTTTAATTGTTCTTGAATACCTTTGTCAATGGCAGAGATGTATTCTCCGGGAATAGCGCCCCCTTTAATATCATTAACAAATGAATAACATTTTTTATCAGATGTTAATGGAAATAAATCAATTACTACATGTCCATACTGCCCTCTGCCTCCAGACTGTTTGATATGTTTTCCTTCAATATCTTCTACTTTATTTAAAATTGTTTCTCGATAGGCTACTTGCGGTTTTCCAACATTAGCATCTACCTTAAATTCGCGTTTCATGCGATCAATAATAATTTCTAAATGTAACTCACCCATTCCTGCTACAATAGTTTGATTAGACTCATGATCGGTCCATACCTTAAAAGAAGGATCTTCCTTCGCTAATCTATTCAACGCCAAACCCATTTTTTCTTGATCTACTTTAGTTTTTGGTTCTACAGCAATTGAAATCACAGGTTCAGGGAAGTCCATTTTTTCTAAAATAATAGGATGGTTGACATCACACAATGTATCTCCGGTCGTTACATTTTTTAAACCGATTGCTGCTGCAATATCTCCAGAACGAACTTCTTTTATCTCTTCACGTTTATTTGCATGCATTTGAACAATTCGGCCAAACCGTTCGGTGTGTGATTTTACAGAATTTAATACAACATCACCTGATCGAACGATTCCGGAATAAACACGAAAAAAAGTTAAATTTCCAACGAATGCATCTGACGCAATTTTAAAGGCAAGAGCAGAGAAAGGATGCTTATCATTTGCGCTTCTAGATAAAACAGGAGACGCTAATTTATCAATAAAATCTTTAGTTTCCTTAATATCCTTCGGTGAAGGTAAATAATCGATTACCGCATCTAAGAGAGCTTGAACTCCTTTATTTTTAAATGCTGATCCGCAAGTTATCAATGTAATTTCATTATTTAAAGCTCTTTTTCGGAGACCTCTTTTAATATCTTTTTCTTCTAAATACTCATTATGTAAATATTTTTCCATAAGCGAATCATCTGCTTCGGCAGCAATTTCAACTAAATTCTTATGCCATTTTTTAGAAATACACAATAAATCTTGTGGAATTTCATAATATTGGAAAGTTATCCCTTGATCATTTTCTGACCATTTTATCGCTTTCATTTTAACTAAATCAATCACACCTAAAAATTTTTCTTCAGAGCCAATTGATAACTGAATTGGAACAGCAAGCGTATGCAACCTAGTACGAATCTGCTCAACTACTTTTAAAAAATTAGCTCCTGTTCGATCCATTTTATTTACAAAAGCAATCCTAGGTACGCGATATTTATTCGCTTGCCTCCATACTGTTTCTGATTGCGGCTGAACCCCTCCAACCGCACAATAAATCATGACAACTCCATCTAATACGCGCATCGATCGCTCAACTTCAATCGTAAAATCTACATGGCCCGGAGTATCTATAATGTTAATTCTATGCGATGAAAACTGATTAGCCATACCAGACCAAAAAGTAGTAGTTGCAGCTGAAGTAATTGTGATCCCTCTTTCTTGTTCTTGAGCCATCCAATCCATAGTAGCTGCGCCATCGTGCACCTCTCCAATTTTATGATTAACCCCAGTATAAAATAATATGCGTTCTGTTGTAGTTGTTTTACCTGCATCTATATGTGCGCTAATTCCTATATTTCTGTATTGGGCAACAGGCGTTATTCGTGCCATAAGAATCCTCTTATTGATGTATTAATATATTAAAAAATTAAAAAATAGTTGAAATAAACGCTTTCCTTATAAAAATTACCAACGATAATGAGCAAAAGCTTTATTGGCATCTGCCATTTTATGCACTTCTTCGCGTTTTCGGACTGCTGAACCTTTGTGATCAATAGCATCCGCTAATTCGTGAAATAATCGCAGAGACATGGATTTATCCTTCCGTTTACGAGCAGCTTCTACTAACCATCGCATAGCTAAAGCATTACGCCTAACTGGTCGAACTTCGACGGGAACTTGATAGGTAGACCCTCCAACACGACGCGACTTTACCTCTACTGACGGTTTAACATTATCTAATGCAGATACGAAAACATCTAACTCTTTTTTTTGTTTTTTCTTTGATAACAGCGATAAAGCAGAATAAACAATATTTTCTGCAATAGACTTTTTACCATCTATCATTAATATATTAATGAATTTAGCTAATAACTCTGAAGAAAACTTAGGATCCGGTAAAATTTTACGCTGTCCTATTATACGACGACGAGGCATAATTATATTCCTTTAAAATATTTATACTTTTAATTTTTTAACACCATATTTTGATCGACCATTTTTACGATCCTTTACTCCTGAACAATCTAAAGAACCTCTGACAACATGATATCTAACACCAGGTAAATCTTTTACCCTACCTCCTCGAATCAAAATAACTGAATGTTCTTGTAAATTATGACCCTCTCCTCCAATATATGCTGTTACTTCATAGCCATTAGTTAACCGAACTCGACATACTTTTCTTAATGCAGAATTTGGTTTTTTAGGAGTAGTAGTATATACTCGAGTGCAAACACCCCTTCTTTGTGGACATCCCGATAAAGCTGGAACACTGCTTTTTACTATTTTTCTCACTCTCGGGGATCGAACTAATTGATTTATAGTTGACATATATGCTCCAAATATTTTAAATAAATCATTTGATTATAAATAACGATCTTAACATTAAAAAAAGAAATAAAATTTATATTACATATATATTTATATAATAAAAATATCACCAAGTTATATTATTATTATGACCAAGTGTTAAATATACAAAACCATCATAACTAACTAAAATCAAATTTTTATTTTTAGCTATAGCTAATAAACCCCTGGCAACTAAATCTTCCTTTAAAAAATAAATTAAATTAAAATTTTTGTCTATTTTTTCATAAAAAATACTATCCATCGTACTTAACAAAACACCATCTTGCGCGCACAGCAAATCATCTTTTATGGAACTAAAAGATAAACAAGAAGACTGCAATAATCTATAAGGTGAACTTAACAAGATATGCAACATAGTTATAATTTTTACCATCTAAAAATAACATCAAATTTATCTATTTTATTTCTTAAGCAGCAAGAATTTAAAAATTTCACCGGTAATAAAAAATTATCTTTTTCAGTTAATCCCCGCTTATAAGCTGATTTTTTACAAAAAAAAAATCTTGTAAATCATATAGCAGCAGAACCTTAAAAGAAATAGAATAATTATGAGAATAAATATATTTTGGTTGCTGAAACAGCATTAGCTGTAATACGCCGTCGTCAATAAAAAATAAAGCTATTTTTTTTATCGCAAGCGAACAAGAAATAATAAAATCCAATCCCTCTCTACCGAGATTCTCTCCATATGGAGAGCTAGAAAAAATAAAAGCTATCGATTTATTTGAATTACGAATAAAATCATAATTAGAACTGTACAATACGATCACCATGATGTATGTTAAATGCCATTTCACTGGAGCTCATCCATTGAAAATGTGAAGAAAAATTTCCTTGCAAGCAACCGTATTTAATAGCGGATTTATTTGACAAAACGCCTCTTCTATAAGAAGAACTGGGACAAACGCATAACTTACAAGAATATTTTTTTTTTAAACGAATCCACGCGTGTAAAATATTAAATTCATCAAGAGAAGGGAAAATCATACTATTAGCATTATATACACCGGAAGAATAAAAAAAAATTTTTTTTACATAGTGATGTAACAAAAAAACAGATTTAACAAATAAATAGGCGGTCACAGAATTTTGAGTACCGTAAGGAGCTCCTGTTACAAAAACTATATAATTCATATTATTATCACTATTAAAAATACTTATTATGTTAAAATATATAAAAATATTAAATTAAATAACCATAATTATTAAGTACTTTATATTCAGGGCATTTACAAAAGGCACAATAATTAGTATAGAAATTACTAGTATTTTACAAATACTTATTCATAAAAATAAAATTAATGAATCATAAAATATTTAAAGAATTAAAGATGCTAATAAATAAAAATATCATATATTTTTCAATAAAGCAGAAAATATAGTGAAATATTTTAATAATAGCGTTTTATTACATAAAAAAAAGATATTTTATACCTTAATACAAGCAGAGTTCACCTCAATTATATCAATTGTTATATTTTATGGTCAGATATAAAAAATTATAAATCCAAGGCCTTAAAAACTTTATACAAATTTTCTGTACTATAATGTATAGCTTTTTTTTTTCCAAATTTTAAAATATCAATTAAATAATCTTCATCTTTTCTGAAACTGAAATATAATTTTTGAATCATAGATATTCGGTCACATACTAGGTCTGATAATTGTTGCTTAAAACTAGAATATTGGTGATCTTTAAACTCAAGTTCTATTTGAGAAATAGTCTTTTCGGCAAGAGATGAAAAAATTGATAATAAATTGGAAACTCCCGGCTTTCTTTGGGGATCGTATATAACTTGAGCTGGAAAATCGGAATCAGTTAAAGATCTCTTTAATTTCGAGCGTACAATATTAATGTCATCTAATAAAAAAATTGTATTGTTGACATTGGCATCTGATTTAGACATTTTTTTTTGTGGATCTTGTAGAGCCATAACGCGAAAACCCGTAGGATTTATTAAAACGCGCGGAATAGTAAAAATACCTCCGTATAGTTTATTAAACCGGCGCGCAATATTTTGCGCTAACTCTAGATGTTGTTTTTGATCTAAACCTACTGAAACATAACTTGTTTGATACAATAAAATGTCAGCAGCCATAAGGACCGGATAACAAAATAAAGACAAGTTAATGTCGACTTGACTATGTTTTGATTTTTGTTTAAATTGAGTCATTCTAGACAATTCACCAAAATAACAAAAATTACTTAAAAGCCAATATAGTTGGCTATGAGTATGAATTTGAGATTGTACGAAAATAACGTTATTTTCGGGATCTACCCCGCATGATAAATACAGCGCTACCATATCTAATATTTTTTTAGAAGAATGATATTTTGCGCGTTTTTTTCCAGTAGACATTAAAGCATGTAAATCAGCAACACAAAAAAAACACTGATAATATTTTTGTAAATTACCCCAACTACACATAGTTCCGCAATAATTCCCTAGAGTCAATGATCCGGTCGGCTGTATGCCGGTAAACATTACGCTTTTTTTTTTTAATTCTAGCATATACAAAAAATCCTTAAACAGAATAATGTTTGTAAATACAAACAAAAATATTAATCTGAATGTTTGTACACATCAAAGAACAGCATTTTTAAAATTTTGAATTGTATGCACATAATCGGATGACTTAAAAATAGAAGAACCCACGACGACAACATCAGCACCCGCTTTAATAATGTCTGCAACATTAAAAATATTGATTCCGCCATCAACTGATAACAAAATACTTTTATTGCTTTGATTAATTAGTCTGCGCACATGTCGAATTTTTTTAAATATATGAGTCAAAAAGCATTGACCTCCAAAACCCGGATTTACAGCCATTACTAAAATTAAATCTAGTTCTTCCATAATATAATCTAAGCAAGTTAAAGGAGTCGACGGATTAAGAGCGACTCCTGCCCCATAACCCATTTGCTTTATTAGTCGTATTGTTTTATCTAAATGATTAGTTGTTTCTGGATGAATAGTAATAAATTTAATATTTAAATTAGAAAACAACGAAAGTATCGCATCTACTGGAGAAGCCATTAAATGCACGTCAAAAAATACCTGAATTCCGTTATCTTGAATAGATCTGAGTATCATCGGACCCATTGTAAAATTCGGCACATAATGATTATCCATTACATCAAAGTGAATTAAATCACAACCTGCCTGTAAAATTAATTGAATTTCTTGCCCTAAATTACAAAAATTAGCAGATAAAATAGATGGAACTAATAAAAAATTTTTCATTGATTTCCTCTGACACTAATAATACTGTATTATACAGGATCAATATTTTTTCCTAGGTATTAGTTTAAAAATAATATACCTCCTCATATAAAATATTATATCCATATTATATAATTTGATACTCCTTAATATACAAAACTATACGTCTCTACTTGACTCGCTTGAATAGCACGTAGTAAAACATTTGTATCCACGAATGAAACGGTCTTGACTTTTCCGATTGAAAAAGGCAGCACAAACCGCATAGTATTGTTTAAAACCTTTTTATCTCTTGACATTAAGGAAATATAATCTTGAGGTAACATTTTTTTAGGTCCGCGTATAGGCAAACCTGTGATATATAAAATTTTTATTATACTTAATAAATCATGTTTATTTAAAAAATTAGAAAAATAAGATACATAAGAAGCGATAACAATACCCACAGACACCGCATTACCGTGTAACCAGTTTCCGTAACCCGTATAAGCTTCAATGGCATGAGCAAAGCTGTGACCTAAATTTAAAAAAATCCTTAAACCATTAACTTCTTTTTCATCTTCTTGAACAACTTTAGACTTCAAGGCGCAGCATTTTTTTATACAATGTAACAACGCCTCTTCTTGCAAATCTAATATATTAGAAATATTTTGCTCTAACCAAATAAAAAACGTCTTTTCAAAAATAATAGCATATTTAATAATTTCCGCCATTCCGGCAATCAAGTGTTGTTTAGGTAAAGAAGATAGAAAATTAATATCTACAAATACGCCTTGTGGTTGCCAGAAAGTACCTATCATATTTTTTCCTAAAATATGATTTACGCCTGTTTTTCCACCAATGGAAGCATCTACTTGTGCTAACAAAGTTGTTGGAATTTGAATAAAATTAACACCTCTTTGGTATATAGAAGCAACAAAACCAGTAATATCTCCAACAACTCCTCCACCCAATGCTATTAATGTTAAATCACGCCCATAAGCTTTTTTTAATAAAAAAGATAATATTTTTTCAACTACAGTTAAAGTTTTATACATTTCTCCATCTTGGATAATAAAATAAGGGATATGTTTAATTACATTAAAAACACATGGGTTTTTTTTACTACAAAAGATATTTTGAATAGTATCATTCGTAATTAATACACTATTTTTTTTTTTAAAAAAACTAGACAAAATATCTAAATTCGTTAATAATTTAGAACCAATATATATATTATAACTATTTTGGTTTAAAGGAACATGTATTATCTTTACCATTGCTTATTCCTGTTTATATTTGTCTAAAGTAGACACTAGCAACAAAATTAAAAAAATATAGAAAACTCATTCAGATCATACAAGAGATTAGATATAATTAATCCGGACTTTCTGTTACTAGTATCTATAATAATATTAGCGATATCTCTATATAATGGAGATCTTACCTCTAATAGAGAAGAAAGCGTTTTTTTGCTAATTTCATGATTTTGAGACAGCAACGGTCTATTTTTATTGGTACTTACTCTTTTTAATTGTTCATGAATTGTAGTTCTCAAATATATAACAATTCCTCTAGAAGATAATAAATTTCTCGATTTTAGTGACATAATCGATCCTCCGCCGGTAGCTAAAATTATACCCTTTTCGCCTGTTAACTCTTTAATAATTTTTTCTTCTTGAATTCGAAACTCCGGTTCACCCTTTAAATTAAATATATCACATATACTTAATCCCGCTCTTGTTTCAGCCTCTTGATCTACATCGTAAAACTTCATATTTAATTGAGTAGATAACAGATAACCTATAGTACTCTTTCCTGAGCCCATCGGTCCAACTAAAAAAATGTTTTTCTGTTTATGCACTTGCATGAAAACCCTCAAAATAATATAAAAAAATAAAATAAAGAAATATTATAAATCATTTACAATCATTCATATACAGTATAACGTATTTTTTTAGTAATTTGATGTAAATACTGCTTGTATAAAACGCAAATCTTGCTTTTAAAAAATAATTTTTTATATTATAATTAATATATAAAGTATTAATATATACTTTGTAAGAGCATACAAAAAACGGTGAGATGTCCGAGTGGCTGAAGGAGCATGCCTGGAAAGCATGTATATTTTAAACGAGTATCAAGGGTTCGAATCCCTTTCTCACCATGAAAATCTTATATACTAAAAATAAAAAACAAAGTTAAATTATTGCATCTAAATATTCAGTCAATAAATTTTTCGGTACCATTTTTAACGAGCGGTTAACAAAATTGTTATCAAATATACTGATACAATATATCGACCACAAAAAATCTATTCATAAGCAGATTCAACAAAATGCTTTTCATATGAACTAATAATTATATAAAAAAAATAAAAACAAGTTGTCTTGCATTCAATATTAATGCATATATCACATGTGTTGCTAAAAAGCTAATTAATATGTTAAAACTAATAATACGAGTGCTGTCCTGAAACATGATTTGTAACATCTTGAACGCCAGTAATCTCTGGAAAATATTTCATTAATTTTGCTTCTATTCCCGACTTTAATGTCATATCTATCATAGAGCAACCGTTACAACCTCCTAAAAATTGTAGAATGACGACTTTAGAACTACTAATTTTAATTAGCCGAACAGAACCACCGTGCAGCGCAAGTGTTGGATTAACTTTAACGAATAAAAAATTTTTTATATCTCTTTCTAATTGAGAAACTGGTCGCGATATTTTTAAAGATTTTGCATGGGGAGCCTTTAAAGTAATTTGAATCCCTAAATCATTTTGAATCAAGTCAATTTCAGTGTTCCTTAAAAAAGGAACTAAAAACCTGTTAACGTAGATATTAAATCCATTAAAAGAAAACTTTTTATCACAAGCATCATCAATCTCTTGATTATCACAGTATGCCAAGCCACATTCAGCGTGCATGGTCCCAGGTGAATTAATAAAAATTCTAATATTTGTTTCATTTTTTTGCTTAGATAATAATTGTATTATATATCGACGAGCTTGACGAGAGATAGTAATCATAGAATTTTTCTGTATAATATGTTATTATTAGATTTTTAAAAATAATAGAGATATATATAGTTTTTTACAATTAATTTTTTATTTACAAAAAATTTATATAAAAACCACTTGAATGAAAAAAAAAAATAAAAAAATATATTGGTCTATTCAAGGCAAGGGAAAAATCAACATAGTTTTTTTTCATGGATGGGGAATCTACTCCATTGTATGGAAAAATATTGTTAATTTACTAAAACCATATTTTACATTACATTTAATAGACTTGCCTGGATTTGGAAAAAGCATTTATTACCCGATCATGACATTTAAACAATTATCCCAATATTTATTAAAAAAAACAAAAAATAAGGTAATATGGCTAGGATGGTCCATGGGAGGATTAATAGCTCATTATTTAGGCTATTATTTCCCTAATCAAACTCTTGCTGTCATCTACGTAACTTCATCGCCTTATTTTATAAGAGAAAAAAAATGGCCCGGCACTACCATAGACACATTAAATGTTATGAAAAAGAATATATTGTTTAATTATGAAGAATTTTTTAAACAATTTATCATCTTGCACGCATTAAACTCCCAACAAAAAGATGTTCTAAATGTTAAAAAAAAATATTTATTTTTAAAAAAATATCCTAATCCAAAAAAAAAATCTATTGAAGTAGGATATCAGTGGTTAACCAAAACCGATCAGAGAAATCAAAAACTTTCTCATCATATTCCAATATTACGAATATATGGTGCACTAGATAATCTTGTCCCAATACAAACGTGTTATCACGCCAATTTGCTATGGCCTCATAGTAATTATTATATTATTGCTCATGCAAGACATGCACCTTTTTTATCTCATCCTCATGCTTTTTGTAACATTATAAATAAATTTATACAAGAAAAGACTTTATTGCGTTAACTAGGCATATACAAAAATTGTATTAATTTTCATTATTATCTATACATAAAAAAATTATAAAAAACTAAAACGGAATATCGTCATCATCAAAATCAATCTTTGATGCTGTATCCACTAAATGGGATTTATCATTATATTCTGAAGAAAGGTCATTATTAACATTTTTTTCAGAAAGGTTAGAAGTAGTTAAATTTTTGTCTAGGGCAATAGGCGTTTTTTTATTACCAGAAGATTCTGGATTCATATTGCTGTTTGTGTTGCGAGAACCTAACATTTGCATAGATCCAGTAACACTAACTACGACTTCAGTTGTATAACGATCCAGTCCATTTTGATCTTTCCATTTACGCGTTTGTAGAGATCCCTCAATATATACTTGAGATCCTTTTTTCAAATATTGACCAGAAATTTCTGCTATTTTACCAAACAAAACTACACGATGCCATTCAGTTTTTTCTTTAGTTTCACCTGTATTTTTGTCTCGCCAAACATCAGAGGTAGCAATAGTAATATTCACTACCGCCCCGCCATTAGGCATATAACGAACATCAGGATCTTGACCTAAATAACCGATCAAAATAACTTTATTTACACCTCTACTTGCCATGCTATTAACCCAAATATTATTAGTCTCAAAGTAAAATAATTATAATTAATATGTCATTAAATAAAAAAAACATAATTTCATAATCTTCATCGATATTCAGAAATTTAGTTATTCTGAAAGCATACATCTTAAAATTTTATACAAATAACTTGATATAAAGATATATCATTATACTAAATTTATACAATGATTCATAATATATTTTAAAAAAAAAATTAAAATATGATATTCTTGTTGATATCAGCAAATCATATCATTAAAAATATTAAAATACCTAATATGAAAAAAAATAATTTAAATATATTTTCAGTAGCCCCGATGCTGAAATATACTGATAAACATTGTTTATTTTTTTATAGACAATTAACAAAAAAAGCATTTTTATATACCGAAATGATTACTAGCCAGCAAATCTTAAAAAAAAAATTAATATTTAAAAGCAAAGAAATTAAAAAAACAAAACCTATAGCAATACAATTAGCTGGCAATGACCCAATAAATTTATCTAAATGTGCTAAAATTGCATACTCTAAAGGATTTGATGAAATTAATTTAAATATCGGCTGTCCATCACAAAACGCTCAATTTGGAAATTTTGGTGTGTGCTTAATGCACAACGCCGCTTTAGTGTATCAGTTAATAAAGTCAATATACTTTTCTGTCCCAATACCTATTAGCATAAAAATAAGGTTAGGGACTAGTAAACATCATAGTTATCAGTTTCTTAGTCAATTTATTCGCCGAGTATCAAAAAATAAATATTGTATTAAATTTATTATACATGCTAGAATTGCTGATTTGAGAATTAATAATACAAAAAAAAATCGCAATATACCTTTATTAAACTATCAATTTGTATATCAAATAAAAAAAGATTTTCCTCATTTAAAAATTATTTTAAATGGAGGAATCAAGTCTATTCAGGAAATTAAATATCACTTAAAGCACGTTGATGGCGTAATGATGGGCAGAGGAATATACAAAAATCCGTTACTTTTATGTAAAATCAATACAGAAATATTTGCTCAAAAAAATATCTCGTTAAATAAGTGTTTCCAAACAATGCTGATATACATTAATCAAGAGACATGTACCGGAACACCTATTTTTCATATTATGAAACACATGTTACATATCTTTTATAATCACCCTCAAGCAAAAAAATGGAAAAAATATGTTTTATCTTACATAAATAAAAAAAAAAACATATATAAGTTATTTAAAAAAATATCTGAAAACTTTAACCGAAAAATATTACTGGATTAATTATTCAGGCATGAATTGATATTTAAAAAAAATATTTTATATATAACTACTTGTTGAGGTAAAAATTTAAATCACTTCCAATACGTCGAAAAATATATTTACAAATATAGCAAACGTACTAGGCTAAAAAATTTTTACTTTCATAGATTTTATATATTCTTGAATTATATTTTTTAATAAAGCAAAATATCAGATATATTTCTATTACTCTAAATTAAAAAATTTTCCTTAAAAATATTAACATATACTCTAAAAACATAATTTATATCATATCTTAAAAGTATATTTTAGAGATTTGTGTAGAGAAACTGCTATTTATGATAGAAAAAAAAAATACAATGCAACTTAAAATCCCTCCACACTCATTAGAAGCTGAACAGTCGGTATTAGGAGGGTTAATGCTAGATAATCAACAATGGGATATAATTTCTGAACATATTGTCATGGAAGATTTTTATAACCGACAACATCAATTAATTTTTTGTGAAATGAAATGCTTGATGGAAAAAGGTTCACCAATAGATCTAATTACTTTATCTGAATCGTTAGAACAGAAAGGAGAATTAAATAGCGTAGGTAAATTTTCATATTTAGCTGAAATTTCAAAAAATACACCTAGTGTCACTAATATCGTAGCCTATGCGGAGATAATAAGAGAAAGAGCAATTATAAGAGAAATTATTGTAGCCGCACATAATATTGCATATGCAGGATATTATCCGAAAGGAAGGAAAAGCGCAGAACTATTAGATTACGCTGAATCGAGAGTATTTAAAATTTCAGAAATGCGGGTAAAAAATAATGACGGACCGAAAAACATAGAAAAAATTTTAGATACTACAATTCAATCCATTGAAAAATTAATCAATAATCCTAACAACGGAATTACAGGCTTAAATACCGGATATCATGATTTAAATAAAAAAACATCAGGATTACAAAAATCAGATCTGATTATTATTGCCGCCCGACCCTCTATGGGTAAAACAACATTTGCAATGAATTTATGCGAAAATACCGCTTTATTATATGAAAAACCAATTTTAATTTTTAGTTTAGAGATGCCAGGAGAGCAGATCATGATACGAATGCTGTCTTCTTTGTCACGAGTAAATCAATCTAAAATTCGAACCGGACAATTAAACGATGAAGAATGGAGCCGTATATCAAGTACTATAAATATTTTATTAAAAAAAAAAAATATTTACATTGATGATTCATCTGGACTGACGCCTAATGAAGTTCGATCTCGTTCACGTAAAATATACAGGGAAAATAATGGATTAAGTTTAATAATGATTGATTACCTTCAGTTAATTAAAATACCGTCACTATCTGGCAACCGTACTCTAGAAATAGCCGAAATTTCAAGAACATTAAAATCATTAGCTAAAGAATTAAATATTCCTATTATCGCGTTATCACAGTTAAACCGATCTCTTGAGCAAAGATCTGATAAAAGACCAGTAAATTCTGATCTGAGAGAATCCGGATCATTAGAACAAGATGCTGATTTAATTTTATTTATTTATCGAGATGAATTGTATCATGAAAATAGTGAATTAAAAGGAATCGCAGAAATTATCATAGGAAAACAAAGAAACGGACCAACGGGGACAATACGGTTAACATTTAACGGACAATGGTCCAGATTTGATAACTATGCTAATCCTGAATATCATTTTTAAAAACTCAAGCCAATTAAAAGATATATAGAATATACTTATTAATTAAAAGTTTTTACAAAAATACAAAAATAAGGATTTTGAATAGCTCTATGATATCAAAAAAAATAAAAACAAGCATATTTATTTAGTTCATTGTATCACGGGACTATTTTCTAAAAATCTTCGTATAGATTTAATAATATTAATAAAATTGAATATTAAAATAAAAAATATTCACAATAATCCTAACGAAAACATCAAAAAAAAATAAATTACTTTTTATACACGATTTATTTATTAATAATATATTTTATGCATATGTACTTTAAGAACCTTCCATCATTATATAAATAAGTATATAATAGTTATTCAAACAACTAATTGATTACATAATGATGGCTATAGCGCATACTAAAAAACAGAAACTATTTTTTAGTATGCGCTATTTAAAAGCATAATTATTTATATTTGATTTATATCCCTTAACTTTTTAAAACTTACCTATTTTGCAATTCTTAAATATGATTATTTTATCTATCGATTACGGAACTAAAACTACCGGCCTGGCTATTGCTGAAACTCAATTAAATTATTCTATCCCCATATGTTCGGTCACTAGCCAACCACAATTCCAGTTTTGGAAACAAGTGGATGAAGTTATTAATTGCTGGAGTCCTGAATATATTGTTGTAGGCTATCCTTATCATATAAAAAAAAAAATTAACAAAAAAATAAAAAATTTTTATATAAAGATCCAACAAAGATTTCAAAAATCTGTTTTTTTATATAACGAAAATTATTCTACTACAGAAGCTCGTATATTTTTAAAAAAAAAAAAAAAACCATATTGCATACATTCGATATCAGCAAAAATTATTTTAGATAGCTGGTTAGCAGAGAATAACGATATTATTGCGCCCCGAACAACCCGAAAAAAATAATTTTTTAATATTATCAATATATTCATTCTTATTATTAATTGTTTTTTTCAATAAACCCATTAATTAACAAAAATTGAAACAACCCTATGCAGATAAATAAAAAAAATCTTCTACCACCACTAAGTTTATATATTCACATTCCCTGGTGTATAAAAAAATGTCCATATTGTGATTTTCACTCACTCAAAAATGCGCATAAAATATCAGAAAAAAAATATCTTCGCGCTCTAATTAAAGACCTTCGGAATGATCAAACAATCACGTCAAAAAGACCTATTCAGTCTATTTTTATTGGAGGAGGAACTCCGAGTTTATTAAAAACTACAACAATAAGAAATCTAATCAAAAAAATTAAAAAAATTACTTTTATTTCTAAAAAAGTAGAAATCTCTATAGAAATTAATCCCGATATAGATGAGCAAAATAAATTAATTAAATACATAAAGTACGGAATAAATCGCCTCTCAATAGGCGTACAAACATTTAATGATTATTTATTAAAACAAATTCAACGAGAGTATACAAAACAAAAATCCATAGATTTAATTCAATTAACCAGAAATATATTAAATAGAAATTTAAACATAGATATAATATATGGTTTGCCAAAACAATCCATTCAAGACGCATTAAATGATTTAAAAACAACAATTGATTTAAAACCCGAACATATTTCATGGTATCAATTAGACGTTGAACCAAATACTAAATTTTATATACAGGATATTAAATTACCATCTATATCAAAAATAGAAAAAATACATCAAGAAGGACAAAAAATACTAAAACAGGCCGGATATACACAATACGAAATATCATCGTACGCGCGAAAAAAAAAATATCAATGCATTCACAATCTTAATTATTGGAATTTTGGTGATTATATAGGTATTGGTTGCGGAGCTCATGGTAAAATTACTCAAAAAGACCAACAAGTGATGCGTCTTATTAAAACAAAAAGCGACGCTGTATACGCAGAAGGATTGTACTTACAAAAAAAATATACCGTTCCTAAAAAAAATCTTCCGCTAGAATTTTTTTTAAATCAATTTAGGCTGTTAAAACCTATTTTATATAAAGATTTTGAAACCATGACTCAGATCAATAAAAAAAAAATTGAAAAAAAAATTCTTACTGCTACAATTAAGAAATATTTAACTTCCGATGATTGTTCTTGGAAAGTTACAAATTATGGAAGAAAAAAACTAAATTCTTTATTATCATTGTTTTTATAATTTAAATCCGATTCTAATAATTATTTTGAAAGCATAATTGATATTTATAATCAAAAATTGTATGGTCCATAAACATGGCTTTTTTTTCAAATTTCGTTTTTTTTCGATAGCCTAATAAGGGAGAAATATTTTTCTCACAAAAAATACGTTTGAACTTATTGTTTGTCGATATTATTGTTCGAATATTATCTGAATATGATTTGCAATCTGTAATTATATGTAAAGAACCACCATAAACAATTTTTTTCTCTAATAAGTTCATAAAAGATTTATTGATTAATCTTCTCTTGTGATGTTTTTTTTTATGCCAAGGATCTGGAAAAAAAATTTGAAGCATATCAATTGTATGATCAGGCACCATATACGAAAGCACTTCGAAAGCATCGTAAAATATAATTTTTATATTAGAAACACAATATATATTTGCATATCGGATAGCAGAAAAAATTCCTGAAAGATATACCTCTATACCAATAAAATTAACATGAGGGTTTCTTAAAGCTTTTTCTATAAATTGCTTTCCATTTCCAAATCCGATCTCAAGGATAACCTGTTGATTGATGGAAAATAAAGAAGACATATTCAAAAATGAATAATGAAAACTCATCCCATATGTTTTCCAATATTTTAAAATATATTGTTTTTTCTTTTCACCAACACGTCGTCTCCGATTAACGTAACTTTTAATAGAAGATAAAAAAATTTTTTTATTTTTAAAAAACAAATTATCTTTTAATAAAACCATATTTATCATTACCTTCAAATAAAAAACAAAAAAGATTACACAATGTTACATAATACTTCTAAGTATACGCTAATTATAAAAATTCACCTTTCACAATAAAAAAATTAGGTTAATATGTTTTTTACACAAAAAATACTTAATTGGTTCCATTTCAACGGAAGAAAAACACTACCTTGGCAAAAAAAAAATATTTATCTAGTTTGGATATCTGAAATCATGTTACAGCAAACACAAGTAAATACGGTCGTTCCTTACTTTAAAAAGTTTAAAAGAAAATTCCCTACCATTTTATCATTATTTAAAGCCAATATTAATGAAATACTTCATTTGTGGAGTGGGTTAGGTCTCTATCGTAGAGCCCATAACATATTTAAGACAGCTTTAATAATAAAGAACCGTTATAATGGTATTTTTCCGAACAACTATTATGAAATTAAAAAATTACCAGGAATCGGAAAATCCACAGCTCATGCTATTTTATCATTCTCTTATAACTTTGGATATGCAGTTTTAGATGGAAATGTAAAACGCATACTAATAAGATATCACTTTATAAATACTACAAACAAAACAATAAGCCAATTAGATAAACTATTATGGAAGTTAATTGATCGATATCTATCCATTCATCATTCTAATAAGTTTAATCAAGCTATGATGGATATCGGTTCATTAATCTGTATAAAAAATAGTCCTAAATGTATAATATGTCCTTTAAAAAATTCTTGTCGATATCATCAACAACAAATAAGCATTCCTTATAAAAATAAAAAAACAAAAAAAAAAGAAATTGGAATATTACTTTCAATAATACAATATAAAAATTTTGTTATCCTTGAAAAACAAAATAATACATCTGTATGGCAAGGACTCTTTTATTTTCCTATAACATGTTTTAAGCCGCATCAAGATCACTGGAAGAATATTAAAAATAAAAATATACCTATAAAAATTTATCCTTATATACATTATATAGGAAACACCAAACTAAATATTATTACTCACACTATTCATATCAAAAAAAAAATTATTCATAAAAATAAAATATGGTATAACATGAATTCAGATACAAAGATTGGCATTCCTGCGCCAATTAAAAAAATAATAGCGCTATTAAACGATACGGTAATGGAGAAAAATATGAAAAAAAAAAAAAGAGTTATTTTTTGCTCTTTTCTTAATAAAACCGAAGAAGGATTAGATTATCCGTTTTTACCTGGAAAAATAGGACAAAAAATTTACCAAGAGATATCTAAAACTGCGTGGAATTGTTGGATTGAACGACAAACAAAAATTATTAATGAAAAAAAATTAAATATGTTTTTGGACAAAGATAGAGTACTCCTAGAAAAAAAAATGAAAGAATTTTTGTTTTCTAAAAAAAAATAATCAATTCTCCGCAATGTACGGAGATCAAAGAAATAAATAAATATTATTTTATAAAAAAAATAAATTGAAAAATAAAAATTCAAATTAAAAATTTAATTTTGTATAAAATATAATTAACATAATCCATTAAACGCTCTAACAAATAGCTGTATTCTGTATGATCCTGAAACTTTAACTTCAGTGTTAAAAGATCGTTAGTATATAATTGTATAGCTTTAAGATTAAATTTATTTTTACAATATAACTGCCATTTTTGTTTATCAGTTGTACTCAATAAATCTATAAAATTACGAGCCTTTAACCGGAAAAAAAGTTCTTTTATGCGATTATCAAAGAAAATAGGATTCCAACTTACCCAAAGAGATGGAGAAGTTTTATGAATTAAAGCAAATAATTGTTTATCTTTATCTGTAAAGAAGTTCTGATATAGCATTAAATCAACATCATTGTTATTATTAGTAAAATCATTATTTACAAAATAGGATAAAATCCAGCGTTTTATTTGAATATTTTTTTGTAATAAAAAGAAATTTTTTTGGCACCGAGTATAATTTAAACCCAATCTTTTACAATTATTCAAAGATATAGAATTATAAGAAAATAATAAAGGAGCTTTATTTAAGTAAATAATATGAATGCCTCTAGCAAGTATTTTTTTTATATTTAATTTTTTTTTTAAAGATAAATCATATAAATCAAATAGTTTCTTGAAATTTCTTGATAAATTAATAGTAACTAAACAATTTTTGTAGAATGGGTGAAAACCTAAAATTAGTATACAACCTAAATTATGATTCTTAGACCCAAAATAGCTAGAAATATAAAAAATAGGTTTTTTATAATTGCTAGATACAAATAAAAAAATATTTTTTTTATGAGAAAGAGAATACAAAAACAAAAAAAAACATTTATTTGCACGATATAAATGTCGAACTACTGAAATAGTAGCCATAACATCAGAAGAGGCATCATGAATCTTAGTATGTGCAATTTTATTAACAATAGTCACATCAGATAATTTAAAACTTATTGTTCCGTTAGAATTTCGAAACCAAATCATAGAATTTGGAAAAAATATATAAAAAGCACGTAATACATTTAATATATCCCAGCTAAAATTATTATTTTTCCAAGACCACGAATACGGATCCAATAAATTTCTATAAAATAAGTTTCGAGTAAAAAGATCATCAAAATGAATATTATTATAACCAACAATACATGTATTTTTTTTCAAAAAAATACTACTAATTTTCTTAGCAAAAGAATATTCATTTAAACCATATGATTGTGCATATTGTGGTAATATTTTAGTAATTAAAACAGCTTGAGGATCAGGTAAATAGTCTAGAGGAGGGGAGCAGAATAATACCGTTTTTTTTTGAATGCGGGAAAACGTATTATCTATTTCTATACTACAAAACTGAGCTACTTTATCTAAAGATAAATTGGTACCAAAAGTTTCATAATCATAAAAAATAAAATTTTTGTTAATAGCAATATCAGTGATATATTTTTTTTCTAACATTAGAGTAGTTGATAACTAATTGCGGCGATTGTATTGATAACTGGATTCAAGTGATTATTTTAATTATTTTAGTAATATTATTTATATTTCAGAATATACAATTCAAATAAACTAAAAAAATTTCTCCCCTGACTGGACTCGAACCAGTGACATACGGATTAACAGTCCGCCGTTCTACCAACTGAACTACAGAGGAATATATTTATATATATCAGATAAAACTTTTTATGTCAATGAATAATTAAAAATATTTGTCTTAAAAAATTAATAACAGCAAAAAAAATATAGATTAGTGTAGTGATTTGCTTTATAATATAAAAAAAATTATATAAAAGATACTGGAAAATTCGAAACGGCCCTTTAGCTCAGTGGTAAGAGCACACGACTCATAATCGTTTGGTCGCTGGTTCAAATCCAGCAAGGGCCATAAAAAATTTATATATTAAAAAATAAATATACTTAAAAATTAATTACTATTAATAATCTTAATATTGCTATTTATAAATAAATTTAATAAATTTATTAGAGTTGATGAACAGCTGAGCAAGATTATCTCCCGGATTAATTTGTACATCTTTTTTACTACAATTCCAGAATGATATTTTTAATTCATTCAAAGAAAAAAAATTAATAAAAGAAAACGCATGACCTACAATAATGTCACTTTTTTTTTTCTTTTTGATTAAAGATTTAATCGTAAAACAAGTATTTTTATCAATAATATCTATTGATATACCGGTAGAAATCAATATAGTATGATTAACCATTAAACATACGGAACGCTTAATACACGCTTTTAAAAAAAAACCAGAAAATTTATTCGATACATACTCTGGAAATAAAAATTCGGTGCCTAGGCGTGAATCAAGAACGCGGATCTTGACTGTAATAACATCCATACAAACACCTAAAATCCTGTTAAAAAATTTATTTTGATAAAACTGCAACCTGAAATTCAACAGAAATGTTTTTGTGTGGGTTAAAAATAACCTGATGAACCCCTAAATAACGCAGCAAACCTTTAGGCATTTTAATTTCACTTTTTTTAACCGAGATACCGATTTCAAAAAAATGATCTGAAATATCATTTGCATTAATCGAACCAAAAATTCTCTTTGTTTCACTAGACTTCATGAAAAAAACCAGCGCGCCAATTGATTTAATTTGATTAATTCTAGAGAGAGCATGGTTAATTTTTTCTGATCTTTGTTTTTCCTCGATTCTTTTAGATTGTTCAAACATTTTAATATTATGGGAAGTAGCTAATAACGCTTTTTTCATAGGTATCAGATAATTTCTTGCATATCCATTTTTTACAGTAATTAATTGACCCTTTTTCCCTACTTTTTCTAAAATATCTAATAAAATAACTTTCATAAAATAAAACCTTAATTGTATGAATTAAAAAATTTAAAAAAATATCTGCTGATATTTTTATCGATGTTGATCAGTATAAGGAATTAAGCTAAGAAAACGAGCTCTTTTAATAGCGCGAGATAATTGTCTTTGGTATCTTGCCTTAGTTCCAGTAATACGACTTGGAACAATTTTTCCATTTTCAGTAATATAGTTTTTTAACATATCTATGTCTTTATAGTCTATATATTTAATGCCTTCAGCGGTAAATCGACAAAACTTTCTACGACGAAAATAACGAACCATTATATACCTCTCCATAAGAAATAAAATAAATATTCATATGCTCTTATTAATTAGTCCAAAAATATACTACTAACTCATTATTTAATTTGTTTATTCGTTTCTCTAGTAAGAGAAGTAAGGTTTGGGTTATTTTTTTCTTGACCTTTCATCATTATAGAACTCTTCGTAACAGCTTCAGAGCAACCGAGAACTAAATTACGTATTATACTAGAATTAAATTTAAAGTGATTCTCTAAATATTGCATACATTCAATAGAAACTTCAATATTCATTAAGATATAATGCGCCTTCTGCAATTTCTTTATCATGTACGACAAAGAACGTTTGCCCCAATCTTCTACTCGATGAATTTTACCTTTTCGAATTATGACAAGATTTGAATAAAATTCAATAATTTGTGAAACTTTTTCACTTTTATCGGGATGAATCATTAAAATAATCTCATAATGTCGCACAAATACAACTCCTTTGAAATATAAAAATATTTATAATTTATAATAAAGAATATTTTTAGTGATGTGAAAATATATAACGTTATTTTATCATAAAATATATCAAGACAAAAAAATTGTTTTTATTATTTTCTAAAATTATTCTTCCGCACGAACAACTAATTTAGAATTACCAATTCATTATTTATAGATTTTTAAAGCTTATTATGAATAATACCGGTTTTCTTTTATGTGTATTAACGTACTCACACGATGAAAAGAGGTATTGAAAAAAATTATTTTAAATATTATTCGTGAGTATTCGCTCTATTTTTTGTATTAAGATATTTACTTGATTGTCTCGCACTAGAAGAATATCTGGCCAATTATTTAACCAAGTTAACTGATGCTTTACTAATTGTCGAGTAGCTTGAATCGTACTATTAATCATTTCTTGATACGTACATTTTTTTTGAATATAATGCCACATTTGCCGATACCCAATACTGTTAATAGAAGGACAAGCTAGGGTTAAGTCTGTGCGTTGATACAAACGACGGACCTCATTTTCAAATCCAAGCTCTAACATATTATTAAATCGATTGATTATTTTTTTATATAAAAAATCTTTATTATGTGGGACTAATCCAAACTGAAATATTTTATACGGTAACTTTATATGAATCGATTCTTCGGTCAATTGGCTAAGTGACTTCCCTCCCGATACAAAAAATACTTCTACAGCACGTAAAACGCGCTGAATATCATTTTTGTGAATTTTCTTGCTAGACTTTTTATCTATTTTTTTTAACATACTAAATAATTTTTTTTTTTTTCCTAAAAATAAATCATTAAAAATATAATCTCTAATCAACGGATTAGAAGGGGGAAGGGAAGCAAATCCATTAATTAACGTCTTAAAATACAACATAGTTCCACCAACTAATAATGGAATTTTACCGGAATCTATAATATTTTTTATTTCTCTTGTTGCGTCATTATAAAAATCAATAACAGAATAAACATTCTGTGGCTGTACAATGTTTACTAATCGATAAAAATTTTTACATAAATCTTCTTTTTTCGGTTTATCGGTTCCAATATCTAAACCTTGATATATAGATTTAGAGTCTACACTCAATAATTCTATTTGCGGAAATCTCGCTTTAATCTCTAAAGCTAAAGAACTTTTTCCAATAGCAGTTGGGCCCATTAAAAAAAAAACAACAGATTGATTATTCATTTTTTTATTTTTTTATTTATCGTAATGACTATGAATAAAAACTATATATTAAATATTTTTAAAGTAATATACCTTAAGATTTGAACGCACTGGTAGAATTCAATTAATGAGTCGAAATCTTAAAAATAAATATTATATTACTACATGAATATCTAGATGCTTTTAACTTATACGTTATCTAGAGCGCCATGCCTTATAAATATTTAATAAACCAAGTGTAGAAGAATCATATGATTCATGAGATATTTCTTTCTCAATATTTTTATATATTTTTTCCGCGAAGGATTTGCCCAATTCTACTCCCCATTGATCAAAACTAAAAATATTAAGAATCACTCCTTGAGTAAATACTTTGTGCTCATATAAGGCTAGCAAGGACCCTAAAGAGTATGGGGTAATTTTTTTTAACATAATAGAATTAGTGGGCTGATTACCTGAGCAAAGTTTATGCACGAGATTAGGATACTCAGTACGATAGTTTAAAAAACCTTTTTTCTCTGAAGCATAGTTACTTCCAAAAGCTAAAGAGCGCGTCTGAGCTAAAAAATTGGATAATAATTTTTCATGATGATTATTAACGGAGTTATGGCTAATCACTGGAATAATAAAATCACATGGAACTAAAAAAGTGCCCTGATGAAGTAATTGAAAAAACGAATGTTGACCATTTGTACCTGATTGCCCCCAAATAATCGGACTAGTCTTCCAACCAACCAGACATCCGTTTCGATCTACTGATTTTCCGTTCGACTCCATGACACTTTGTTGCAAATATTCGGGCAAAGCATGCATATATGCGTCATACGGAAAAATAGCTTCAGTTTCTGTATGAAAAAAATTAGTGTACCAAATGCTAACTAAAGCTAGAATAACGGGAATATTTTGGGATAATTTAGAATGTAAAAAATGCTGATCCATGGCATGCGCGCCATTTAATAATAATTTAAAATTCTTAAAACCAATTGATAAAGCAATTGATAATCCTGAAGACGACCATAAAGAAAATCGACCTCCCACCCAATCCCAAAATTTAAAAATATTTTCATATTTAATACCAAACTTTACTGCTAAGTGCGCGTTGTCACATAAAGCAAAAAAATGATTTTCTAAATATTGTGGATTATTAGTTTTTAAAACACACCAATGTTTTAAATAATTAGCATTACTAAGGGTTTCATCGGTAGAAAACGATTTCGAGGCTATTAAAAAAATTGTCGTTTCTAAATTGATCTTTCGTAATACTTCTGTAACGTCAGTACCATCAATATTTGAGATATAATGAACGTTTAAATGGTTTTTATAAGCTCTTAAAGCTTCAGTGACCATATAAGGGCCAAGATAAGAGCCTCCAATTCCAACGTTAACAATATCTGAAATGCTTTTTCCTGTATATCCTTTCCACCGGCCCTGAATGACTAAATTAGAAAAAATTTTTATTTTTTCTAATTCTTTGTTAATTTCTGCCATGATGTTTATATGATTCACGGTAATACTTTTATCACTGGTATTACGCAAAGCTGTATGCAGCACAGCTCGATTTTCTGTTGCATTAATTAATTTTCCTGCAAACATATCCTGTATTGCTTCTTCTAAAAAACACTCCCTTGCTAACTCCAATAACAATTGCAATGTTTGTTTAGTAATGCGATTCTTAGAAAAATCTACTATCATAAAATCCTGAAAAACAATCGAATTCTTCTTAAACCTATACTTATCCATAAAAAATAAATCTTTTATATGAATTGCTTTAATATCTAAAAAGTGATTTCTTAACTGATTCCACGCATATGTTTGAGTAGGATTAATATTTTTCATATTATACCTCATTTGTTTTAAATAACTTTTCAAAATACTTAAACTTGATATATAATAAATAAGTGAATGCACGTGAATAATTTATATTTTAATCTTCAAGATTAAATATGTAGTTAACAAAATCAACAACTATTGCAATTCCTATAAAGGAAAACATGCCAAAAAAAAAATATGAACATTTAATTTGGGTAGATTTAGAAATGACAGGATTAAATCCGCGCGTTCATAAAATTCTAGAAATATCTACAATTATAACAGATAAATATTTAAAAATTCTAGATATAGGACCTAATATAATAATTTTTCAAAAACAAAAAGAATTAAAAAAAATGAGTAGCTCTGTATTGGGTATACATACTAGAAGCAAATTAATTAACAATATTCAAAATAGTCACGACGACGAGGCAAGCGCAGAAAAAAAAACATTAGTATTCCTAAAAAAATGGATTCCTAAAAATTGTTCCCCAATGTGTGGCAACACAATATCTACAGATCGAAATTTTTTAATCAAATATATGCCTAAATTAGAAAAATATTTTCATTATAGAAACATCGATGTTAGCTCGATTCATGAATTAGCAAAACGCTGGTTTAGTAATACTATGCAACATGTAAGAAAAAAAAAAGAACACCGCTCTCAACAAGATTTAATTGAATCAATCGAGGAACTAAAATTCTACAAAAAAACCATATTTTCTTTGTAGGAAGAATATATTAAAGATATTACTAAAATTATTGTAATATAGTTATTTTTTTTAAATAACTCTTGCAAAAAAAAAATAATCTTTATATAATCAAGCATTATAATTTATTGCGGGAATAGCTCAGCTGGTAGAGCGCAACCTTGCCAAGGTTGAGGTCGCGAGTTCAAGCCTCGTTTCCCGCTAAAAATTATATACTTTTAAATAATTAAAAATAAAAAATTTATCATTATAAATTATTTGAAATTTTACATGTCATACTTATGAGGCATAAGATATAAAAATAATTTATTAAAATTATTTAAAATCCGACTTTCTTCCTAAATATCCAATATTTCATTTTTTATAAAAAATTATTTTTTTATTCTATATTAGAAATATTAAAACGTTTCTGAAATCTTTGTATGCGGCCCTTTGTGTTCGTTGTTCTCTGTTTTCCTGTATAAAAAGGATGACATTGAGAACAACGATCAAGCAACATATCAGATTTTTTAGTAGAAAAAATTGAAATTTTATATCCACATGAACAAATTGCAAAAATTTTTTTATATTCTGGATGAATATTTTTTTTCATAACATGCTCTCTAGGTAAAATACTATATAATAGATATATAAACGATATATATCAAAAATATAATGGCTCCTTAAAGAAATAAAAATATTAGTACGAGCCTTTAAATATATATAATATATGTAATATTTTTTAAAATCAATATTTAATTGTATAAAAATGTATATATCGAAAACTATTTTAAAAAATTAAAAAAAATTTATATATCAATAAACTAAAGAAGAGAAATACGGATTTATGACAACCATACTAAGCGTGCGCGCGCACGGAAAAGTAGTAATCGGAGGAGATGGTCAGGTTACTTTCGGAAATACCGTTATGAAAAGTAATGTAAAAAAAGTTAGATCAATTTACCATAACAAGGTTATTACTGGATTTGCAGGCGCCACTGCAGATGCCTTTACATTATTTGAGCTATTTGAAAAAAAACTAGAAAAATGCCAAGGACACCTACAACGAGCGGCTATTGAGTTAGCTAAAGATTGGAGAACAGATCGACTATTAAGAAAACTCGAGGCCTTGCTAGCGGTTGCTGACAAAAACAACTCTCTTATTATTTCAGGCAACGGAGATGTTATACAACCAGAACATGATATTATTGCTATTGGTTCAGGAGGTCCTTTTGCACAAGCAGCAGCTTATTCGTTAGTATATAATACTAATTTAAGTGCATTTGATATAGTAAAAAAATCACTAGAAATCGCCTCTAAAATATGCATATATACAAACCAGTCATTTACTATTAAAGAAATATCCTCAGAAAAGTAATAAGGAACAATCAATGTCAGCAATGACTCCTCAAAAAATTGTACAGGAATTAGATAAATATATTATTGGCCAAGAAAATGCAAAACGAGCTGTGGCTATTGCTTTAAGAAATCGTTGGAGAAGACGGCAATTGAGTAACGATCTGCGCTACGAAGTAACTCCAAAAAATATTTTAATGATTGGACCTACTGGAGTAGGAAAAACAGAAATTGCTCGCAGGCTAGCTAAACTAGCGAACGCTCCGTTTATTAAGGTAGAAGCAACTAAATTTACTGAAGTTGGATATGTGGGAAAAGAAGTTGATTCTATCATCCGGGACTTAATGGATTTAGCGATAAAAATGATGCGCCTAAAGAGCATTCAAAGTAATAAAAAACAAGCAAAAAAAAAAGCAGAAGAAAAAATTTTAAAAATTTTAATACCTACACCAGACAAAACACAAACGCCTGAACAGAACATAAAAAAACCTGAAACTACTATTCAAATTTTCCGACAACAATTACGTGAAGGAAAATTAGATAACAAAAAAATTGAAATACAGCTAAACTCTTCTCTAACAGGCGTGGAAATGATGTCCTCCTCCGGTATGGAAGAATTAACAAATCAACTACAATCCTTATTTCAAAGTTTTAGTGAAAAGAAAAAAAAATCTCGTAGATTAAAAATAAAAGATGCAATGAAATTCATCATTGAAGAAGAAGCTGTTAAATTAATTAATTTAGAAACACTCAAGAAAAATGCTATACATTCAGTAGAACAAAATAGCATTGTATTTATTGATGAAATTGATAAAATTTGTAGAACTGATTCCTCAATACCAAACAATACTGAAGTGTCAAGAGAAGGAGTTCAAAGAGATTTATTACCGTTAATTGAAGGATGCACTGTATTTACAAAATTTGGATCCGTAAAAACTGATCATATTTTATTTATAGCTTCGGGCGCATTTCAAACATCTACTCCTTCAGATTTAATTCCGGAATTACAAGGAAGGTTACCTATACGTGTCGAGTTAAATGCATTAAAAATAGATGATTTCGAACGAATTTTAACAGAACCCAACGCATCTATTGTTACACAATATACTTCTTTAATAAAAACTGAAGGAGTAGATGTTTTTTTTACAAAAAAAGGAATTCGTAAAATAGCAGAAGTTGCATGGAAAATTAATGAAACTATAGAAAATATTGGTGCACGCAGATTATATACCGTATTAGAAAAATTGATGGAAGATATTTCATTTCACGCAAATGAACAATATGGACAAAGAATTTATATTGATGAAAAATATGTAACCTTACATTTAGACAAACTGATAGAAAATAAAGACTTAAGTCGATTTATTTTATAAACTATCTTTATATAAAATTTTTTTTATTTGATAATAAAAATAGTATTTAATAAAATTATTGCCCATAGTAGACAAAAGTCTAAAATAGGCAATAATTTACTTTATTCTTGTACTCAAGTATTTCAATTTCTATTCCTTTTTTTTTTAAAAAACATTTATCATAAAAATTAAAAATATAAAAATTATTCTAGACTATTAACCTTTTCTAGCAACATCTTTAGTTTCTTCTTCCATTGAATACGCTCTTCTTGAATTAAAAGATTTTTATTTTCTATACTTTTTTGTATAGAATAAATATTATTTAATTTTTCCTGTAAGCTTTTGTTTTTTAATTGTAAATTATGTATTTGTGTTTTCAATAATTCAATATAATCTACTGATTGTTTAACTTTAATTTCTAGATTCGAGAATACGTCTAAAACCATAGTAATACCATTAAAATATTAAAGATGCGGTTAAAGTATTAAAATACTAAAATATTATATTATATTTTAAATTATAATTATATCTCAATATTTTTGATTAAAAATAATGTGCTGAAACTAAGGTAAAAATTCGATCAAAAAAATACTTTTATATATATGTTAAATAAAAAGGTAAAGATAACTGTTTTAATTATATAAAGAATATTAATAAAGTAAATTAACAATTTTTTAATCAAATCAATTGATAGAAAAAAATATTTCTTTAAAAACTAAAACTAGTATAAAAAATCCTAAAAATAAGAAACAAATTAACTCTAAAACAGACTGTGTACAAAATATCTGCTCATGATAGAAACAAATAATATACTGGAACCCTAATATATGAGTTATTGGTTAAATACAAAAATCATAAGTCTTAACAAGTGGAAAAACGGTTTATTTACATTAAAAATACAGGCTCCAATTAATTCTTTTGTTGCCGGACAATTTACTAAATTATCGTATATTAATAATCAGAAAAAAAGAATACAAAGAGCATATTCCTTTGTTAATACGCCGCAAGAACAAATTCTAGAATTTTATATTCTATTAATTAAAGAAGGAAAACTCACCCCAAAATTATATGATATTTATAATCATAAAATTTTCATTTCTAAAAATGCATTTGGTTTTTTTACTCTATCTGAACTACCGCCAAAAAAAAATCTTTGGATGATTGCTACAGGAACCGCTATTGGGCCTTATTTTTCTATCTTAAGGCACGAAGATATTTTAAAAAAATTTAAAAAAATAATTTTAATATATGCAGTAAAATATAGCGAAAATCTTAATTATTTAAACGTGTTTAACCAATTAAAACAAAAATATAAAAGCGCAATCACTATTAAGATTATATTAAGCCAAGAAAAAAATAAAAAATATTTATACGGGCGCATTCCTCACTTAATTTATTCAGGACAGTTAGAAGAACGCGTTCAAGAGCCTCTTAGCGCCGAAAAATCGCATGTTATGCTTTGCGGAAATCCTAATATGATTCAAGATACACGAAAAGTATTATTTACGCTAAAAAATATGACTAAACATTTCCGAAGAAATCCAGGACATATTACTAGCGAAAATTACTGGTAATATTCAATGATCTGTTGTTTTTCGGAATTGATTCCCGTAAATTACAGGAATCAATTCTAAATACATGTAATAAATTAACTAAACTTTACACCAAAACGAAAATTAAAAATACTAAAAAATCATGCCTAACTTACAAAAAAAGCATATCTTACTTCTGGATTAACGTTTTTATTAATAATCATCGTCGATCGAATGCCATATTGATTAATTTCGCTCATGTCATCGCTAAAATTAGAAGGCTTCAAGTCTGCAAATTTAGTAACAGCTACTTTATATGTATCAGAATTTATTTTATCAATCTCGTATACAATGCGCTCATTATGAGATTCTCTATATTCCACTTCTGGAAAACGTGTTGATAAATTTTCTAGGGCTATATCTAACATTTTCGGATGCGTATAAGTAGAAATTAATTGTTGAGCTTCCAGGTCCTTGACAGACTTATGAAGCGCATGTACTATATCCTCGAATTGATTAGATGAAATTTTTCTTCTATTTAAATAAATAGTCTTACCTAGCAAGTTATTTAGGAATATTTGATTTAATACACTGGTTTGAATTAATTTTTTAAAAGATTTTTGTAATTTTTTTAAATTTGAAACCGTTGTACTTGAAAAATAAGCAGATTTTAATACACGCCATCTTATATCAGAATTATTTAAACATTTATTATATAAATTATTAATTGAATTATCAGAATTGTAGTATTCGGGCGCGGAAACAAAAGAAGATGCATCAATTGGCTTCTCAGAACGTAATGTTAAATATATAGGGTTCAAAACTTCATCTGAGTTATTATCGTTTTCTTTCAAACTATCATCTGAAAAATCAGATTGAGCTGCGTTAACGTTGGTAACGCTGTTTTTGTTAAGCTGACTCTTAGATCGAATATGCGCTATATACTCTTTATTTTCGTTATTAATAATTGCAACATCAGAATCATTTAAATTTTTATTATCTGGTGCGCTGATATTGTCAACATTTTTTACCATTTTTGAATAAATATTTAAGCGAGGTCTTATTGAAGAAACTGATGACATAATATTTTCTGTCCTTTATATTTATAAAAGATAACATATCAATAAAATTATTATATATAAATGTTTTTAAAGCAAAAAAGGCTAAAAAAATAAAGTAAAAAAAATAATAAATTTTTTAAATAAACAATGGTATAAAAAATAAAAAAATTTGCTTTTAAAAATTCACATCCAGAGATATATGAAAAATAAAATTTAATTTTTAAACTTATATTTAAAGACACGATATACCATAAAAATTACCTTATAAAAACAATTCACATAACTATTCAACTAAGAAAAAAATTTTTATTGCTTCTAACATTATTTACTTCTTAGTAATTTTATATTTCTTGTATACTTTACTATATAAAAAAAGTCAAACAATAAATTAGCTTTTAAAAAAAATTAAACTAATCGTCTATTATTATCAATGTTTACACAATAAATATTATAAAGCGCTCTTATTCTTAAGAACAATATTGCTTAACTTTTCAAAACAGTAACACGTATATATAAAATATATCTTATTATAAATATAAGCTATTTAATATTTAAAACCTCAGATTCAAACTACTCAAAAAAAATAAAAAGATTTTTATTTAAAAAGCAATATCAGCATATTTAATCACAATTAAATAATTTTAAATTATCTTTTTTTTAAATTAAATACTATATTATTTTAATATGCTACTAATAGCAATAATAACTAAAGGTCTAAAAGAACGACTTGTTTGCGTTCTAGTACTTAATATAGCCGTCGTATACATGTGAAGCAGGCCCGGACATATATAATGAAGAATCGGACATTCCGTTCCAAAAAATTTTTAGTTGACCCTGAAAAAGCTGAACACAAACGTCGTTAGACAATATTTGATTACGTATGCCAATAGCAACAGCTGCGCAAGCACCACTCCCGCAGGCCTGGGTTTCACCTACATGCCTCTCGTATACACGTAATAAAATTTTTTCTTTTGAAACTACTTGCATAAAGCCCACATTTACACCTTGAGGGAATAAAAAATGCTTTGACAATTTAGAGCCCACCTCATCAACTGGATAATCATAAATATCACTTACTTGCAATACACAATGAGGATTACCTAAAGAAACTACACTGCAACGAAGTTTTTGTTCATCCAAGAAAATTGGGTAATATTTTTTAATCTCTGTATCTAAGAATGGAATTGAAGAAGGATGGAAAATTGGTTCACCCATATCTATTTTAAAAAAATTATCTTTAATATGTTCTAAAAACAAATATCTCTTCTTTGTACTTACGCAAATCTGCTTATGATGAATTTTTTTTTTTAAAAATAAATAATACGCAATACATCGAGCCCCGTTTCCGCACTGCTCTACCTCTATTCCGTTGGAATTAAAAATCCTATAATGAAATTGAGCCTTTAAACATTTCGTTGGTTGAATTACTAAAAGCTGATCAAATCCAATGCCGGAGGATCGATTAGACCATTGTTTTATTAATTCAGGATAAAAAAAAAATTATATTTTGTCGCATCCACAACAACAAAATCATTTCCTAAACCATGCATTTTAGAAAAAAAAACGACCTTATTTTTTTTTAACACCTCGCTATTTCCTTATATAACACACTAAATAGTAAGATAAAAATTTTTATAAAATATCATACACAAAAAACTATAAATTAAATTAATTGAAGTTAAAAACTTAAACATAAACCATATAAAAAAAATAAGGTTAAAAATATAAAGTAATTTGTTTTTTTATTACAAGCTCTTAATTTTTTATACCTTAAAGTAAAAACTATTTTTCAGCTCTATAGAGTATCAATGATTCATTGAGGATTATGTAAAATTGCATTATCTACAGTTATCTTTAATTATTGCAAAAAGTAAAAATTTTTAATAATATTATTCTTTATAAAAATAAAAAATAATGCTCGTAATAAACTGAGTTTAGTGAAATTGAAACACATGAGTCAGAAATGGAATTTATATTTTATCGGCGAAAGAGGATTTGAACCTCTGACCCACTGGTCCCAAACCAGTTGCGCTACCAAACTGCGCTATTCGCCGATGAAATTAAAAAAAATATACATAAGATTAATAATTACAATCTTTCTTTAAAAAATTTTAATTATTTATTATATAGAATTTTATGTGGGTGGTCAATGGGATTTGAACCCATGACCGCTGGAATCACAATCCAGAGCTCTACCTGCTAAGCTATGACCACCAACTATAATATGCGAAAATAAAAACTAATTGCGTCCGACAGGATTTGAACCTGACACCTTTACTTTCGGAAAGTAATGCTCTATCCACACTGAGCTACGGACGCAAAAATATTTTTGGTAAAATTCAAATTTAAAATAAATAATAATTATTTAAAAAACATATCTAAGTTAATCTCTTAATATTATATATAGGCTAGAAAAAAAAATCTAGCACTTTATTTGAAAAACAAAATATATATATCGTTCATAATAAAATTTTATTACGAAAAAAATAATTTTATTTAAAACAACAAAATAGCGAGATAGGATAACCAAAAAATACATTATCTTTGAATATATTCAATCCAACTAATCACGTTCAATCCATAGTTGGTATAAATATAAAAAATATTTAACTCTTACAATAAGAAACGGAATATCAATTAAAACATATCAAAAATTTATTTAAAATAATAGACAAGTCTGCAAAAACTATTAATAAGTATTAAAAAAATATTTTTTGTCATTAAATATGCATAAAAATATAATTAAATTGTTTCTTAAAATAGTTTGCTAATATGATTTTCCAGAGTAACTTGGCGGTTAATAACTAATAGATACAGCATAATATTATTTAGATCGTTTCATCATATCGAAAAATTGATTATTGGTTTTTGTCATAGATAATTTATTGATTAAAAATTCCATAGCATCTATTTCGCTCATAGGATGGATGATCTTACGCAAAATCCACATTTTTTGTAACTCTTCAGGATTCGTTAATAACTCCTCTTTTCTAGTACCAGAGCGGTTGTAATCAATAGCCGGAAACACGCGTTTTTCTGCTATTTTTCGGGATAAAGGTAATTCCATATTACCGGTTCCTTTAAATTCCTCGTAAATAACTTCATCCATTTTAGAGCCTGTATCAATTAATGCCGTTGCAATAATAGTTAAACTCCCGCCTTCCTTAACATTTCGTGCTGCGCCAAAAAATCTTTTAGGCCTATGTAATGCATTGGCATCAACTCCTCCTGTTAAAACTTTTCCAGAGGAAGGGACTACTGTATTATATGCTCTAGCTAATCGAGTAATGGAATCTAATAATATAATTACATCTTTTTTATGCTCAACCAATCGTTTTGCTCTTTCAATAACCATTTCTGCTACCTGCACATGTCTAGAAGCAGGTTCATCAAAAGTAGATGCAACAACTTCTCCTTTGACTAAGCGTTGCATTTCAGTTACTTCTTCTGGACGTTCATCGATTAATAAAACCATTAAAACACAATCAGGGTGATTATGCGCAATACTTTGTGCAATGTTTTGCAATAACATGGTTTTTCCGGCTTTAGGGGGGGCTACGATTAATCCTCTTTGTCCTCGGCCGATTGGAGAAGCTAAATCTAATACGCGCGCAGTTAAATCTTCTTTAGATCCATTTCCTTGTTCCATTTTCAATCTAGAATTAGCATGCAGTGGAGTTAAATTTTCAAACAAAATTTTACTACGTGAATTTTCTGGTTTATCATAATTCACTTTATTTACCTTGAGCAAAGCAAAATATCTTTCTCCTTCCTTAGGGGGTCTAATTTTTCCAGAAATAGTATCTCCGGTTCTTAAATTAAATCGACGAATCTGACTAGGAGAAACATATATATCATCAGGACCTGCTAAGTAAGAGCTGTCAGACGATCTTAAAAAACCAAATCCATCTTGTAAAATTTCTAAAACACCATCGCCAAATATATCTTCTCCGCTTTTTGAGTGTTGTTTGAGTATAGAAAAAATAATATCTTGTTTTCGTATACGCGCTAAATTTTCTAGACCAATACTTTGGCCTAAGATAATGAGTTTCGAAACGGAAGTATTTTTTAATTCGGTAAGATTCATAAGAGTGTATTTCTCAATCTATTTAGAGAAAACTGAAAAATGTTTGCATGTAACAAAAACGTTATATGCGTACAACTACATTGTATTAAAATATTTTAAATTTATATTGAAAATGCTGTTTTAGTATAAAAACTTTCTGTATATATATTTATAATATAGTCATTTAAATAAAAACTTTTTTTTTGTTATTACGATAATTATTTTATATAATTAGTTTTATTAGTTTTATTAGTTTTATTAGTTTTAAACAAATATTTATAAAAATATAAAATTTACTTTTTTATTATGATAATTTTTCATCTAAAAAATTTGTTAATTCTATTTTTGAAATAACCCCAACTTTTTTTCCTAAAATTTTATTCTTTTCAAACAATAATAAAGTAGGAATGCCTCGAATAGAATACATAATAGGTGTTTTTTTATTCATATCAATATTCACTGTTCCTACAATAATTTTTTCTGAATATTCACAAGCAATTTCTTCTAATATTGGTGATAAAACTTTGCAAGGTCCACACCAATCTGCCCAAAAATCGACTAAGAAAGGTTTGTTTGACAAAAATACATTTTTTTCAAAATTCTGATCTGTTAATTCAATAATTTTAGTAATTTCCATAAAAATCCTATTTTTTTTATAAAATGTTTTTAATAAAATTTCTAAATACCATAAATAACGTTACTACTGATAACAGTGATAAATAAAATCTCTTTTGTTGTACGCTTTAATACAAAAAAATTTATTTTTTTTAAATTTTAATACGTTATCCAGCGTATTTCGCGCTTCGGTAATTCAAGTAAAAACCGACTTGGTTGTAAATGAACCATTATACCAAATTTTTTTTTTTTTTTACAAAAACTGAGAAACAACTGTTGTTTTGCTCGAGTCATGCCCACATACATTAAACGACGCTCTTCGGTAACATTATTATCAAGAATACTTTTGTGATGCGGTAAAGTTCCTTCTTCTATGCCGATAATACATACTACTAAAAATTCTAATCCTTTAGATGCATGAATAGTCATTAATTGCAGCTTATTCAGATGCTTAATTTTATTGTTCTGTAACGAACAATCAAAATCTCCGCAAATAAACCGTATTAATACCTCTTCTAGGCGAAGCGGCGGATTACCCTTGCTTCCAATTAACATCTTTTTCAACCATTTAGAGAAAAAAATTACATCTTGAGTTCTTCTATCTATTAGTATTCTATCTTTGTAGCGCTGATTAATCCATGAAAAATAATTTATATCTTTCATAATGCGCTTTAAAATTTTTTCAGGAAAATCAGATAAAAGAGCAGAAAGTTTTATTATCCAAAGCACAAAGCTATGCAAATAAAGAACAGTATTTTTACTTAATTGTTGTGCCATTCGATTATCGGTGCTAGCATTAAATAAACTCATTTTATTACATTTAGCAAAAATCTTTAATTTAGATACTGTAACTAAACCGATTTTTCGGTTAGGCGTATTAATAATACGCAAAAAAGCAAAATCATCATGATGATTAACAATTAATCGTAAATATGACAATAAGTCTTTGATTTCAGATAAACTAAAAAAAGAATTTCCGGAATGAATATAATACGGTATATTTTTATAAATTAACTCTGATTCTACGACTTTTACCTGATAATTGCTTCGATATAAAATGGCGTAATCTCGATATGTAGTATTATATCGACGTTTATGATAAGTAATATATTGAATAATTTTTTTTGCTTCTTGTATCTCATCATTAAAAACGGATACATAAATCCTATTACCGTAATCTAATTCTGAAAATAACTTTTTATTAAAAAAATTTATGTTATTAGAGATTAAAATATTTGCTGCATGTAAAATTCGCTTCGAAGAACGATAATTTTGTTCCATTTTTATGATATTTAAATTTGGAAAATCATATTTTAATAAATGAAAAACTTTTTGTTGAGCTCCTCTCCATGAATAAATTGACTGGTCATCATCTCCTACAACTGTAAAATTAGAATTATAACCACATAATAATTTAATTAACTGATATTGACTAATATTAATATCTTGATATTCATCTACTAACAAATATTGAATTTTTTTTTGCCATTTCAATCTAATATTTATATTTTCTGCTAATAAAATAGTTGGTAAATAAATTAAATCATTAAAATCTAATATATTATGCTCTTTAAGAAAAGAATTGTATTGCTCGTAAAATGAAATACATTGTTCTTCTAAAAGAGAAGAAATACATTTTCTTGCTGACTGGGGGTTTAATAATTTATTTTTCCAACCAGCAATTTGATTATGCAGTTTTTTTAAGAAAGAGATATTGTTATATTGCTTATTAGTTGAAATAATATTTTTCAATAAACGTATTTGCTCTTGATCATCAAACAACGTAAAATTTGAAGTTAATCCTAATAATTTGTATTCATGACGAATAATTTTTAAACCTAGCGCATGAAATGTAGACACAGTAATATCGTGGACTTGATTCGTAGATAATTTATTGAATAAACGCAATTCAATCTCTTTAGCTGCTTTATTAGTAAAAGTTACTGCTATAATTTTTTTAGGATCATAGTGATAAATTTTAATTAAAGTTATAACTTTATTAATAATTACACTTGTTTTTCCCGAACCTGCGCCAGCTAAAATTAAACATGGATTATTAATAATATGAATTGCTTGTTTTTGAATTTTATTTAAAATCATAAATGTATGACGATGAAAAAATAGTGTTTAAAATTTATTTATTTTAATAAAGACCACAAAATTTTAATTATAAAGTTATCAAATCATGTACATGAATAACAAATTCCAGCACTTTGTTAAATACCTTGAGAAGCTAAAGACTTCATATAAGTCATATATAATCGTAATTTCTTTCCAATTTGTTCAATGGCATGATAGTCAATCTTATTATTTACATTAAGTAACTCTTCATTTCTAATGGAATAGTTTTTTATTGATTCACCTAAATCATCACTATTCACAGACTTTAAAAAACTTTTTAAAATAGGAAGAGCGCGTTCCGAAAACAAATGACTACCATATTCTGCTGTATCAGAAATCACTAAATTCATTTCATATAATCTTTTTCTGGCAATTGTATTAGCAATTAAAGGTAATTCATGTAAAGATTCATAATACGCTGATTCTAATGTAATCCCAGTTTCTACCATAGTTTCAAATGATAACTCGATACCTGCTTTTAACATAGCAACCATCAAAGTGCATTTTTCAAAATATTCGTGATCTAAAATTTTTCTATTTAGGTATAAACTAGCATTTTCAAATCGTGATGTTTTTAAATTTTTTCTCCACTGATGTAATTTATTATCCCCGTTATTCCAATCTAAAATCATATTTTTAGAAAAATGACCGGAAATAATATCATCCATATGCGAACAAAATAAAGGTTTTAATAAACTTTTTAATTGAACAGACAGTTTATATGCCCGCATTTTAGAAGCATCAGACAAACGATTGAATAATAATCGTATTCCCCCAACTTTCATGCACTCAGACAATCTTTCCCAACCAAATTGCAATAAAGTAGCTGAGTAATCAGAACTGTATCCTTTTTCTATTAGAAAATCATAACACGCTAAAGAACAAGCTTGAAGCATGCCGCATAAAATAGTTTGCTCGCCCATTAAATCAGACTTGACTTCTGCGACAAAAGAAGATTTTAAAATACCTGCCTTGTGTGAGCCTAAACCGACAGCCCAAGATTTAGCTATATTCAGTCCCTTTAAATCTGGATCATTGTCTTTATGAACAGCTATTAAAGCTGGAACACCAAAGCCTAATAAAAATTCTTTCCTCACTTCTGTTCCGGGACACTTAGGCGCCACCATAACAACAGTGATATCGGAACGAATTTTTTCACCCTCTTCTACGATATTAAAACCATGCGAATAGCCTAAGGTAGAACCCTGCTTCATTAAAGGTTGTAATTCTTTTATGACTTGAGAATGTTGTTTATCCGGAGTTAAATTAATCACCAAATCAGCATCAGGAATTAGATTTTCATATATATCTACACAAAACTTTTCTTTAACTGCGTTATACCAAGAATTAGATCGATTTTTTATAGAATCCTTTTTAAGAGCAAAAGAAACATTTAAACCCGAATCACGTAAATTTAATCCTTGATTTAATCCTTGAGCTCCACATCCAACAATAACAATTTTTTTATCTTTTAAAACGTGAATAACATTTAAAAATTCATTTTTATTCACTAAAGAACCAGTGCTTAATTCAATTAATTTTTCTCTAAAAGAGAGAGAATTAAAAAAATTTTTCATAATTATACTCCTATTGGTAAAAAAATAATACATACGCTTCATGTAAAAAATTTTTTTTAAAAAATAAAAAAATGAATACTTAATTGTATTTAATCAAGAAAATATATTTTGCTTATGTCTCTAACAGCTCCAGTATCAGCGCTAGTTGCTAAAATACTATACATTTTTAAAGAATCGGAAATGTGTCGTATTCGATTTCTAGGGGTATAAGCCTTTTTTCCTCTTTTTTCCTCTTTATTTTTTCTGTTATTGAGTTCGGTAGGCGAAACATGAAGAGTTAAACTCCGATTAGGAATATTGATGCTAATTATATCGCCATTATTGACTAGTGCAATGATACCTCGACTAGAAGCTTCGGGAGAAACATGACCAACAGAAATGCCAGACGTACCACCAGAAAACCGACCATCAGTTATTAAAGCACACTTCTTATCTAAGCCTACTGATTTTAAATATGTAGTTGGATACAACATTTCTTGCATTCCCGGTCCTCCACATGGACCCTCATATCTTACTACTACTACATCGCCAGATTTAACTTTATGGTTTAAAATAGCATGTACCGCATCATCTTGACTTTCATAAACTTTCGCGGGACCTGAAAAAATCATATTATTTTTCTCTATACCAGCAGTTTTTACTATACAGCCATTTTTTGCTAAATTACCAGTTAAAACGGCTAAACCCCCATCTTGACTATATGCGTTTTCTTTGGAACGAATACATCCCTGAAAACGATCTACGTCTACTTTAGACCACCTAAATGATTGTGAAAACGGGATAATAGTTTTAATACCTGCAGGACCTGCAGAATAAAAAGTTATTTTATCTAAATTATTTTTATTCAAAATATCGTGTTGATTAATTGTTTCTTGTAACGTTAAACCTAATACATTAAGCTCTGCAGTATTTAATAAATTTGCTTTATTAAGTTCAGATAATATACCAAAAACCCCTCCTGCACGATGTAAATCTTCAACATGATAAACGGGAGTACTTGGAGATAATTTACATAAATGAGGAACCTTTCTTGATAAACGATCAATATCTGACATTTTAAAATCTACTTTAGCTTCATGGGCCATAGCGAGTAAATGTAAAACCGTATTTGTTGAACCGCCCATCGCGATATCTAAAATCATAGCATTTTCTAAAGCAGCTTTAGTTAAAATATTTTTCGGCAATAAACGAGGATTATTATTTTCATAATATTCTTTAGCGTTATTTACAATCAATTTGCCTGCTTGTAAAAAAAATTTCTTTCTATCTACGTGCGTCGCTAATACAGTTCCGTTTCCAGGAAATGAAAAACCAATAGCTTCGGTTAAACAATTCATTGAATTAGCTGTAAACATTCCTGAACACGAACCACAGGTTGGGCAAGCCGATTGTTCTATATCTAATAATTTTTTTTCTGATACCGTCTCACTTGCTCCGTGAATTATAGCATCAACTAGATCAATTTTAATCGTAGTATTAACAGATTTAATTTTTCCAGATTCCATCGGTCCGCCTGAAACAAAAATAGAAGGAATATTCAATCTCAATGCAGCTAATAACATTCCGGGTGTAATTTTATCGCAGTTAGAAATACATACCATTGCATCTACACAATGTGCATTAATCATATACTCAATAGAATCAGCAATTAATTCTCGGGACGGAAGAGAGTACAGCATTCCCGAATGCCCCATTGCAATCCCGTCATCAATAGCAATTGTGTTAAATTCTTTAGGAATTCCTCCGTGCTTTAAAATTTCTTGAGAAACTAATTTTCCTACCTCTCTTAAATGTATATGACCAGGAACAAATTCAGTGAAAGAATTTACTACCGCAATAATAGGTTTTCCGAAGTCTTGATCTCGAACGCCAGTAGCGCGCCATAAAGCTCTTGCGCCCGACATGTTTCTTCCATTAATGCTTGTAAAAGAACGATATATGGGCATTTTTTTACTCTATTTTAAATAATTAATTAAATATAATAATATTTTTTATGAATTTAATCTGGTTATAAGAACACGTGAATATGGTCTGTTGATATAAATCATTTTACAGATGTTAAAGAAAATATACTTTTTTTAAAACTATGAAATGCGCTGGTAAAATTCTTATAAAGAACTAGTTAAAATAGTTCATTTTAATTAAGAAAATTATTATAAAAGAAACAAAAGAGTTGGTTTGTTGATTTTTTTTTCTTCAGGGGCGGGGGGAATCGAACCCACAACTTTCGGTTTTGGAGACCGATGCTCTACCATATTGAACTACACCCCTAAAATCGAATATAGTACTTATAAGCGTCAAAAAAATAAAAATATTTTATTAAAATATTATACACTAGAAAAAAAAAAATTCAACTTTTCCTTACCTCTTGGCAATGACAAGAAAACTAAACCCGTTTTTTCATATATTCAATTAATTGAAATAATATAATTATTAAATAAGAGAGTGAAATTTATTTAAACAAAAAATAAAAATTAAAGATATAATAGTTTTAAAAAATTTGCTAATAAATAAAATTAATAATATATTTTATCATAAAAAGGTTTATTTAAAATATGAAATTTCCCATTTATTTAGATTACGCTGCTACAACCCCGGCAGATCCTCAGGTTAAAAAAAAAATGCACCAATATCTTTCTGTAGAAGATATTTTTGGCAACCCAGCATCTAGATCACATAAACTGGGATGGGAAGCAGAAGAAGCCGTAGAGATATCTAGAAATGAAATTGCTCAATTAATCCACGCAGATCCCAGAGAAATAATCTTTACTTCGGGTGCTACCGAATCAAATAACTTAGCAATTAAAGGAATTTATGAATTTCATAAAAAAGAAAAAAATCATATTATTACTAGCAAGATAGAGCATAAATCTGTTTTAGATTGTTGTCGATATTTAGAAAACAAAGGGTGCAGCATAACTTATATTTCTCCTAATAAATACGGAGTTGTTGATATAGCGGATATTAAAGAGTCAGTCAATAAAAATACATTATTAATTTCTATTATGCATGTAAATAACGAAGTAGGTTCTATTCAAAACATTGAAAGTATCGGCAATTTATGTCGAAAAAAAGAAATTTTTTTTCATGTAGATGCAACTCAAAGCATAGGAAAAATAAAAATAAACCTGAAGAAGCTAAAAATTGATCTATTATCGTTATCCGCGCATAAAATATATGGCCCCAAGGGGATAGGCGCATTGTATATTCGTCGAAAACCGCGTATTAGATTAACAGCACAAATACATGGCGGCGGGCATGAGCGTGGATTTCGCTCCGGAACTTTACCAGTTCATCAGATTGTTGGTTTTGGCGCAGCTTGTAAGATACTTAGAAAAAACATGTATAAAGACATATTACATATTAAAAAATTACGAGATATGTTATGGCAAGGTTTACACGATATTCCTGAAATACATTCAAACAGTCATCTTAATTACGCAGTAAGCAATATACTTAACATTAGTTTTAATTTTATTGAAGGTGAATCGCTCTTAATGGCATTAAAGAATTTGGCCGTTTCTTCTGGATCTGCCTGTACTTCAGCAAGTTTAGAGCCTTCATATGTATTACGAGCTATGGGAGTCAAGGACGAATTAGCTCACAGCTCTATCCGGTTTTCTATCGGACGCTTTACGACGGTCGAAGACATTAAATATGCTATACTCGAAATTCGAAAAGCAGTTAATAAACTAAGAAGTTTATCACCCTTATGGGAAATGTTCCAATCTGGGATTGATATAAATAAAATTATTTGGAATTAAAAAATCAAGATAGGAATATACAATATTATGGCTTATAGCAAAAAAGTATTAGACCATTATGATAATCCTCGAAATGTTGGGTCGTTTCCTGAAGAAGAAAAAAACATTGGGACTAGTTTGGTTGGAGCCCCTGCTTGCGGCGATGTCATGAAGCTACAAATTAAAGTTAATAAAGATAAAGTGATAGAAGATGCGTGTTTTAAAACCTATGGATGCGGCTCAGCAATTGCCTCTAGCTCTCTCATGACTGAATGGGTAAAAGGAAAAACTTTAAAAGAAGCTAAAAAAATAAAAAATACTGATATAGCAAAAGAATTAGATTTACCTCCTGTAAAAATTCATTGCTCTGTCTTAGCCGAAGATGCTATTAAAAGAGCAATTGCTAATTATCATCAAAAATGTAAAAATAAAAACAAGTAAATTAAAAAAAATTAAAAGGTTATATTTCGGTGCTGAAGCTAAATATCCCTATTCAGCACTAATACATCGATACAAAAATATATTTTTTTATAAAATATACATTAATAATATTTATGAAACATAAATATTACATTAAATTTTAACAATAGTTATTTATTTGCAATAAGGCATTCAATGAATTACTTTAATTTATTTCAATTACCGCAAATTTTGCATATTGATAAAAAAAAATTAATTAATACCTTTTATTCTTTACAAAAAAAATATCATCCGGATGCTCAAAATCATTTAGAACTAAGTAAAAAAGAAAAACTAAACATGTCTATTAAGATTAATCAAGGGTTTACTATCTTAAAAAATAAATATACTAGAGCAAAATATTTGTTAAAATTAAATAAAAAAAAGCTTTTGTTTAAAAAAATAATCGTAGATAATCAAAAAAAATGGTTAATTAAACAATTTCAACTTCATGAAACTATACAAAACATACAAAATAACCAGAATGCATTCATAAAAATAAATAAGCTGATTAAAGAAATTAAACAAGAAATATCGTTGTATTTTTGTAAATTTGAAAAAAAATTGGAAAAACAAAATATTTATTCAGCTAATAAAATATTTTATCAATTATCATTTATTTATAAAATTTATAAAAAAGCAAAAAAAATTCAAGCAAAAAATCATTAAAACAAAAATAGAAAAAAACATATGAAAAAAAAAAAATTATTTTAGGAATAGATTTCGGAACTACATATTGTCTAGTTTCTTCCGTAAAAAACAAAAAAATAAAAATAATTAATATTTTCGATAACAAACGCTCTTTTCCTTCTATTATATATTTAAATAAAGAAAAAACAGTAATCGGCTGGAAAGCAAAAAAATTTTTATCTATTGATCCAAAAAATACAATTAAATCGATAAAACGATTTATAGGAATAAAATATTCCGAAATAAATAAAAAAAAAGTAAATATTTCATGTGAAATATCTGAAAATATTGAAAAAGAATTAGTTTTTCATACTGACGCAGGAAAAATAACTGTTTCTTCTATTATTAAAAAATTTTTTAGCAATATTAAAAAAATTATTGAAAAAAAACTTCAAAAACATATTGGTGGAATAGTTGTTACCGTTCCAGCATATTTTAATAATATACAAAAAAACATCATAAGAAAATCTATAGAGCGTAGTCAAATAAAAGTATTGCGTTTACTTAATGAGCCCACTGCTGCAGCTATTGCCTATGGATTGGAGAAAAAGAGAAAAGGTTTCATATGCGTATATGATTTAGGGGGTGGTACTTTTGATGTATCCATATTAAAAATATCAAAAGGAATTTTTGAGGTTCTTTCTACTAATGGTGATAGTAAATTAGGGGGTGATGATTTTGATTATTTGCTAGCTGTTTTTTTATACTCTAAAATTAAGAATAAAATTAAAATTAATAGTAAAATATTTAGAAAATTGATTTTTATTGCAGAAAAAGTTAAAATTAATCTCAGTTCACAAAAATTAGTAACACTTGAATTCTTAAACCAAAAAATAACTTGTTCAATAAAAGAGTTTAATGATTTAATTGATTCTCATATTGAAAAAACATTACAAATTGTAAGTATAGCGTTAAAAGACGCTCGTCTTAAAATATCCCACATTGACGACATCATCTTAGTTGGAGGATCAACATACATACCTATAATTCAAAGCAAAGTAAATTTATTTTTTAATAAAATACCATTGGTTCTAATTAATCCTACCGAAGTAGTTGTTCGAGGAGCTGGTATACAAGCATATTTTTTATCTAATATTAAAAATAATATAAAAAAATCAATTTTATTATTAGATATTATTCCTCTTTCTATCGGAATTGAATTAATAGGAGGAATAATGGAAAAAATGATAAAAAAGAATACAAAAATTCCTACCGAGTCTATTAAAGTATTTACAACATTTCAAGATAACCAAACAGGATTTTGTATAAACGTTTATCAAGGTGAAGATAAATATGTTAAAAATTGCAAATTATTAACAAAATTTAAAATAAAGGGTTTGCCTTACAAAAAAGAAGAAAAAATTAAACTAATTGTGATATTTCGTATCGATGTAGACAATATTTTATCTATTATTGTGAAAGAAAAACAACTAAATATCAAGCGTACTATAAAGATTGACTCAATATATAATAATAAAAATTATATTGATCTAAAAAATAATTAAATTAATATATTGGATTTATTTACAATGTAAAATTTACGATAATATATTTTATATATATAGAATATATTATTAATTATTATTTATAAAAATTTGGAAAATATTATGCCTAAAGTAATTTTTTATCCCCATAAAATTATTCTACCAAAGGGATTATCTGTACAAGGTAAAAAAGGAGATACAATTTTAGACACAGCTTTATCTAATAATATAAAAATGGAGCATGCGTGCGAAAAATCTTGTGCTTGCTGCACATGTCATTGCATAATTAGAAAAGGATTTTATTCGTTATCTCCCTGTGAAGAAAAAGAAGAAGATCTTCTAGATAAGGCGTGGGGATTAGAAAAAAATAGCCGTCTAGGCTGCCAAGCCCGGTTAGGAGACCAGGATATAGAAGTAGAAATACCTCTTTATCACATTAATCATGTTAATGAATAAATATTTATAATTAGATATAAATCTTATTTTTGTGAACTAAGATATTTATTATTAACGTATGGATTAATATTATTTTTAAAAAAAATTTTAATGGGTGTATTTAGGATCTGTAATTTTTTTTGTAAAAAACGTATTAAGTATTTTTTATATGTTGCTGGTATATTTTGTGTTTGAGTTCCGTGCACAATAATTAACATAGGATTTTTACTACTTAAGTGCGCATATTTTAATCGTATTACTTTTCCTGTTGCACCCATAGGCAAAGGATTTTTAATAATTGCTTTATGAATGACTGAAGTTAAATAAGAAGAGTTGAAATCTTTCTGAGATTCTTTAAAGATATTATTTATTTGAGATATAATTTTTTTTAAACCAATTCTATTTAAAGCCGAAATATGCAAATATGTTATATTTTTAATAAAATTTAATCGATTATTAATTATTTTTTTAATTTCATTATTCTTTTTTTTAGGAATTAAATCCCATTTATTAAAAACAATAAAAAAAGGACTTCCAGATTTTAAAGTTGCATTAATAATAAATAAATCTTGAGAGCAAATACCCATATATGCATCTAATACTACTATAATCATTTGACTATTTTTCATTATTTTGAGGGATTTTGTTTCCGATATGTGCTCTAATCTTGTTTTTCTTTTATTGCTTTTTCTAATTCCCGAAGTGTCAGTAAAGATATAAGTTGTATTTTTTTGCTTTAAAGATACTTGAACCGAGCCCCTAGTTGTACCAGGTGTAGAATGAGTAATTATTCTATTCGAAGATAATAAGCTATTAATTAAAGAAGATTTTCCAACATTGGGTTTACCCAAAACACAGATTTTTATTTTTTTTTTTAAAAAATCAGAACCAAAATAAGTTTTTTTATTTTCTATTAAAAAGTTTGTTTTATTAAGTTTTTTCCAAAAAATTAACATTTTTTTTGAAAAAAGATCAATTCCAATTTTTCTTAATATGGATATTTGATAAATTTTTTTAATCCCAAATGAATAAAATTCTGTTATTTGACTAATATCATCAATATTATCAATTTTATTAATTAATAAAAGAATTGGTTTATTTGTTTTCCTGATTTTTCTGAAGATATGAAAATCTAAATCTGTAATTCCTATATGTGCGTCTACCATAAAAATTAGAAAATCTGATTCTTGAATTGCTCGTTCTGTTTGTTGATTTGACTGATATTTTATTGAGTTTTTATTTTCTTTTTTTTTAAGGTAACAAATACCCGCTGTATCAATAATACAAAATTGATTTTGTTTAATCAGACAATATCCATAAATTCGATCTCGTGTAGTTTGTAAAGTTTGATCAATTAACGCATTCCTAGAATTTGTTAATGCATTAAATAAACTAGATTTTCCTACATTAGATCGACCGATTAAAGCAATTTTTGGAATCATTAAAATTTTCTCTTTTTATAAAATACATTGTTTTTTGTAGCTTTGAAATATAGGTTTCCAGTCATTATTTTTGACATTATTAATTATATTTAGAGCTGAAGAAAATTGTTTGTTTTTAATAAAAATTTTAACTAAATTTAATTCCATAAAACACCTTAAATTTTCGTCCGAAATAGACAAAAGAATCTTTCTTATCGTTTTAACTGATTCTTTATAATTTTTTTTTAAGAAATATCTTTTTGCTAAATTAATTCCAATAAGTGAATTAAATATACTATTTTGTTTTTTAAAAAAACATTTTTGTTTTTTTATAGGAAACAATTTCTTATTATCAGGAGCGCTAATTATATTTTTAAATTCTGTTATCATTTGCTCTTTTTTTTTTAAGGATTTTTTATAAATTATTAATGTACAGATTAATAATGATAAAAAAAACAAAAAAAATGTTATAAAAAAATATTTTTTGTATCTATTAAAAAAATCAAAGTATGTTTTATATTTCATTTCATTTCTTGTTTTTTACAAATATTCGTTTTAATTTAATTTTTTAGTATAATATCATGTTTTTGGAATATTTCAATTGTTATTTTTTTTATAAGTTAAAAGAGCGCCGCATATTAGTTTTATTCAACTAAACAGTATGTTTAATTTTTTTAGCACTAAACTAAAAAATTTATTCGCTTATTTTTTTTGATTT
>NZ_LT667501.1 GCF_900128725.1 Buchnera aphidicola
GAAAAAAAATATATTTTATATAGTATACTTTAATAAAAAAAATATTTTTTTTTAAAAATTTTAATTTCGTAAAAAAGAGAAAAAAAATGGAGAAGTCATTCAATATAGCAATTTTACCCGGAGATGGTATAGGCCCGGAAGTTATGGCAGAAGCATGCAAAGTTTTAGAAATTTTAAATAAAAAATTTAATTTAAAAATACATACAGAGGAATTTGATATCGGCGGTATTGCCATTGACAAATTTGGGGCACCTTTACCAAAGAGAACACTAGATGGATGTATAAAATCTGACGCTATTTTATTTGGTTCAATAGGAGGAGAGAAGTGGGCGTGCCTACCTCACGACAAACAGCCCGAGAGAGGCGCGCTTCTTCCTCTCAGACGATTTTTTAATTTATTTGTAAACATAAGGCCTATAAAGTTAAATCGTGCTTTAAAACAACTATCTCCGCTGCGAAAAGAGATTGTAGAAAATGGTTTTGATATTTTGTGTATTCGTGAGTTAATCGGAGGAATATACTTTGGCTTACCTAAGGGAAGAAATACAATAGATAAAGAAAACATATCTGCCTTTGATACAGAAATTTATTCAACTAAAGAAATTGAACGAATTGCAAATATTGCTTTTAAATTATCCTTAAAAAGAAAAAAAAAAGTATTTTCAATAGATAAAGCTAATGTTCTAGAGAGCTCTGTTCTTTGGAGAGAGGTTGTTACAAAAGTTTCAAAGAAATATCCAAGCGTTGAATTACATCACTTATATGTAGATAATGCTGCAATGCAAATTATTAAAAATCCTAATTATTTTGATGTTGTGTTATGCTCAAACTTGTTTGGAGACATATTGTCCGATGAATGTGCAATTTTAACAGGTTCTGTCGGTATGCTGCCTTCGGCAAGCTTAAACGACCACTCCTTTGGTTTATTTGAACCCGCGGGAGGATCAGCTCCGAGTTTAAGGGATAAAAACTTAGCAAATCCTATTGCCCAGATTCTTTCCCTGTCTCTACTATTTGAATACTCTTTAGGAAAGCATAAAATTGCTCAATATATTGAGTCATCAGTTCTAAGAACTTTAAAGAAAGGGTATCGTACATTAGATATTTCAGATGGTAAAAATTATATCACAACAGATCAAATGGGCACAAAAATTGCAGAGACTTTAATTGAGATCATACAATAATGAAAACTACTCTATATCAAAAAATATTTAATTCGCATTTAATTTATGAAGATAAAAATACAACCCCTATTATTTATATCGATTTACATTTAATTCATGAAGTCACTTCTCCTCAAGCTTTTAGCGGCCTGAAATTAAAAAATAGAATTGTACGCAAGCCCATGAAAACATTTGCGACTATGGATCATAATGTCTCCACCACATCTCGAGACATTAGTTTGTCTGTAAAAATGGCACAAATACAAATGAAAACATTAATGAAAAATTGTAAAGAGTTCGATATTTCATGCTATGGAATAAAAAATATAAATCAAGGTATTGTCCATGTTGTTGGACCAGAACAAGGAATGACATTGCCAGGAATGACTATTGTTTGCGGTGATTCACATACATCTACTCACGGAGCATTTGGAGCACTAGCTTTTGGCATAGGCACTTCCGAGGTTGAACATGTTTTAGCTACGCAAACACTATCGCAAAATCGCATGAAAAATATGAAGATATATCTGTACGGGAATTTAAAAAAAAACGTATATTCCAAAGATATTGTTCTAAATATTATCCGTCAAATTGGAACCTCGGGAGGAACTGGTTATGTGGTTGAATTTCAGGGTCCCGTTATTCAGCAGATGAGCATGGAAAGCCGCATGACGGTGTGTAATATGGCTATTGAAATGGGAGCTAAATCAGGACTCATACAACCTGATATGACTACCTACAGATACTTAAAAAACAAAAATTTTTCTCCTAAAGACCGCTCTTGGAGAGAATATACAAAAAAGTGGAGTACACTAAAATCTGATACAGACGCAGTATTTGAAAAGAATATCTCTATAAATGTTTCGAGAATATCTTCTCAAATTACATGGGGCACCAATCCGGCTCAAGTCATATCTATTCATGAAAACATCCCTCGTTTACAAGATTTCAGTGAAAGTCATTCACAAGAAGATGTAAAAAAAGCATTAGATTATATGGGTCTAAAGCCTGGAACAAGTTTGATAGGAATCCCGGTTAATAAGGTATTTATTGGGTCTTGTACTAATTCTCGTATTGAAGATTTGCGTATCGTAGCTGATGTTGTAAAAAATAAATTTGTTGCCAGCACTGTTGAAGCATTAATCGTGCCTGGTTCTGGGCTAGTTAAAAAACAAGCAGAAAAAGAAGGATTAGATAAAATTTTTAAAAAATCTGGTTTTCAGTGGAGATATCCTGGATGCTCTATGTGTTTGGGAATGAACGAAGATCAACTTAAGCCAAAAGAAAGATGCGCATCTACTAGTAACAGAAATTTTGAAGGCAGACAGGGTCCTCGAGGAAGAACGCATTTAATGAGTCCTTGGCTAGCGGCGCAGACAGCATTATATGGAAAATTTGTTAATGTTAACGATATTTAATCATAAACCATTTTAAGACAATATTATTATTATGCAAAATTTTATTCAACATACTGGAACAATAGTTCCTTTAGATGCATCAAATATTGATACTGATATACTTATCCCAAAACAATTTTTACAAAAAATTAGTAAAACTGGATTTGGAAAATATTTATTTTTTAATTGGAGATTTTTAGATGCTTTAGGAAATATCGAGAATTCTAAGTTTATTCTGAATCAAAATAATTATCGACATGCTAGCATTATGTTAACTCGAAATAATTTTGGCTGTGGTTCTTCAAGAGAACACGCGGTTTGGGCATTAACGGATTATGGATTTAAAGCAATTATTGCTCATAGTTTTTCTGATATTTTTTTAAATAATGCTTTAAACAACAGATTATTGTTAATTACTGTTCCTGAAAAAGAAATAGACAAATTATTCATTTTAATCAAAAAAAATAAAAATACTATTTGTATGATAAATTTATTAAAAGAAAAAGTTATTATTGGAAAATATACAATTCCTTTTTTTATTAATCCAATTTATAAGCAATCAATTATGTATGGTTTTGATAATATTGATTACACCTTAAAGCATAAAGATAAAATAGAATTATATGAAAAAAAAAAGAAAGAATATAATTTTTTTTAGTTCAATTTTATTTTGATGATTAGGGGTCTATCTGCATCTTCCTTCAGATTTATATAAATGAATAAAAATTTCTGAAGGACGATAAATATTATTTAATAGATTTGATTATTACCATAAAAAAATATTTTTATTAATTCAAGGAATATAAATAAATGAAGAAAAAAATTATCATTTTTGATACAACTTTACGTGACGGCGAACAAGCGCTGCAGGCTAGCTTAACATCAAATGAAAAATTACAAATCGCATTAGCTTTGGAGCAAATGAGAGTAGATGTCATGGAAGTAGGTTTTCCAATTTCATCACCTGGAGATTTTGAGTCTGTACAATCTATCTCGAAAATAATTAAAAACAGCAGAATATGTAGTTTAGCGCGATGCTTACCCCAAGATATTGACGCAGCTGCAAAAGCCATGAAACCGGCTACAGACTTTAGGATACATCTTTTTTTAGGTACCTCAAAGTTGCATACATCCTCTAAATTAAAAAAGAGTTTTAATGAAATTACCGATATGGCAATTGCTTCTATCAAGAGAGCAAAGAGGTATACTGATGATGTTGAATTTTCGTGCGAAGATGCAGGCCGGACTTCATTGAAAAAATTATGTCAAATTGTTGAAGCGGTCATTGATGCCGGAGCTACTACGGTTAACATCCCAGATACAGTGGGGTATACTACTCCTACTCAATTTAAAAATATAATTAGTACATTATTTGAGCGCGTTAAAAATATACATCAAACAATTATTTCTGTACATTGCCATAATGATCTTGGAATGGCTGTCGGCAATTCTATTAGCGCTATTGAAGCGGGAGCTGGTCAGATAGAAGGAGCGATGAATGGGTTGGGTGAGCGCGCGGGAAACGCCGCTCTAGAAGAAGTTATTCTAGCTTTAAAGGTACATGAAAATATTTTGCGTACGAGAACTAATATTAATTTAAAAGAAATTTATAAAACCAGTAAAATTATAAGTCAATTTTGTAATATGCCTATTCCATCCAATAAAGCAATTATTGGTAAAAATGCTTTTTCACACTCTTCTGGAATTCATCAAGATGGAGTACTAAAAAACAGAGAAAATTATGAAATTATCAATCCCAAAAATATTGGTTTAAATCATTGTCAATTCAATTTAACATCTCGATCAGGTCGAGCGGCTGTAAAACATCGTATGAAAGAAATGGGGTATCAAAAAAATGATTTTAATTTAAATGAACTATACACTGACTTTTTAAAGCTTGCTGATAAAAAAGGACAAATCTTTGATTATGATCTAGAAGCGTTAGCGTTTTTTAAAAGACAACAAAACACTGAGGAATATTATAAATTAGAATATTTTGATGTACAATCTAAATTATCTGGTTTATCCGTTGCTTCTATCGTGTTAATCTGCGGTTCGCAAACGAATATTCAAAAAGCAACAACGAGTAACGGACCGGTGGATGCAATTTATCAAGCCTTAAATAAAGCTACTTTATACCCTCTAGTGTTAAAAAAATTTTCTTTAACCGCTAACAGTGAAGGAAAAGATGCTTTAGGCAAAGTTGATATTGTGGTTCAATATAAAAATCGTAATTTTCATGGGGTAGGCTTAGCAACAGATATTATCGAAGCTTCAGCCCAAGCTATGGTCAATGCTCTTAATTATATCTGGAAATCAACACAAGTAGATAAAGAAATAAAGCGTTTAAATAAACAATAATTAAAAAAACATTAAAGTAAAAAAATAATTTTTAGAGAAATAGGTGTAATTAAAAAAAAAGCAGTCTAACCTTATAAAGAATTAGCCTGCTAATTAATTTAACGATTTTGTAGTTTTGTTAAATCCGTATTTTTATCCATAAATATTTTGGTGTATAATTATGTTCAAAAGAAAATATGTAAATAATCCTTACCCTCAATTCACTCCTCCGCGCAACCGGAAAAAACGTCCTGCGTTTATTAGATATGCAATGAAATGCGCGGCAGAAACTGATGTTGCGCGTAACGAAGTATGTTATACCAACCAACTACAAAATCCTATAAATGGATGCGTTGTACCAAGAAAAAGGCGTTTAAATGAACATCGTGCAAGAGCATTAAGAGCTATGGCTCAAGCTATGTTGTATCATTTTAATATCGCCTCTACATTAGTTATGGCATCTGTAGAACAATTATCTGACGCGTGCGGGCTATCAACACTGTCAAAGGCAGGCAACAAATCTATAACAAGGGCCTCTCGTCTCATTACGCATTTTATGGAACCAATTGGTTTTCTTAGTTGTCAAAAAATTTGGGATAAAATTTTAGGAATGTATATTCCTAAAATTATTTCTTTAAAACCACTTTTTTTTATGTCTTTTAATATCTCCCAAGCTAGGTTAGAAGTCGTTAGAAAAAAACAATTACAATGGATAAATAATCAATTAAAGAAACAAGGAAAATCTGCGATAACCTTTTTTGAAGCTGAGCGACAAGCAAAAGAAAAACACGTGTATTCAGCTTTACATTTTAGAAAATCTAAGAGAGTTTTTAAAAAACAAAAAAACAGAGCGATGAAAATTTTACAGCTCGAAGAAAAACATGCTCGTTCATATATTTTAAAGCATTTAGTTCGACAGTATTCTATTGAAGAGTTATGTAGTATTGGATTAGAAAATTTAAAGAGAAAGGTAAACTGTGAATACTTTAAATTAAGAAAATTAGCTAAAAACTCCGCTCCATAATAAAAAAAATGTAATCTGAATTAATCACACTTCTTTCTTTATGTGCTTAAGTGCACAGGATTTTCTTTTTTATAAATTTCTCTATTTTGTCATTCTAAAACTTATTTTAAAGCTTTTCATAATTATTTTTTAAAAAAAAAAATTTTTTAAAAATTTTTTTTTTAAAAAATAATTAGATGCAAGTAGCTAAAAAAAATAAATG
>NZ_LT667502.1 GCF_900128725.1 Buchnera aphidicola
GGTTATCCACCGGTTATCCACCGGTTATCCACCGGTTATCCACCGGTTATCCACCGGTTATCCACCGGTTATCCACCGGTTATCCACCGGTTATCCACCGGTTATCCACCGGTTATCCACCGGGGCTCTTTCCTAGAATTACCCGGCTCACCAATATATGTCCTACCTATTTACAGCGGCTGCCTGGGCAAATCGGTTGAGGCTGAGGCAGCCTATCGGTTTTGCACAGACAGGCGCAAGGCCGGACAGTTACTCACCGCGCAACCAGTGTAATGTTTGGCGCAATAACCGAGAACCTAAAGGCGTTAAAATAGATTCCGGGTGAAACTGAAACCCACAAATACGGTCATGACCGTTTTTTACCCCCATGACCACCTTTTTGTAGCGCGCGTTAATCGTTAAGGTGGCGGGAATACCGGTGCAGCACAATGAATGGTAGCGCGCGACAGTCAATGGACTAGGAAGTCCTGCAAACATATCCCGTTGGTCGTGCACAATACCGGATGTTTTTCCGTGTACCGTTTCTGATGCTACAGCAACCCTTCCCCCATATGACTGAACGAGGGCCTGGTGCCCTAGACAAACACCAAGTATGGGCACTTTTCCTCGAAACAATGCAATGAAATCCAGCATACCTCCCGCTGCTTCCGGGGCGCCGGGACCGGGAGACAGAACAATCACCGGTCGAGACATCTTCTTAATGGCGCACACCAACCGGGAAAGCGGTGTGCAGTTCCTGTACACAGCGACCACTTGGTTATAGGACCGTAAAGCATCCACTAGATTATAGGTGAATGAATCCAAATTATCTAACAATAAAATATCAGACATACAGTTGCTCCGCGTTCATTTGGTGTGCATGGAAAATAGATTGTAAAACCGCCTGTGCTTTGTTTTTACTTTCCTGGACCTCCTCTGCTGGTAGCGATTCATGCACAATCCCCGCTCCAGACTGTACTGTAGCAACATCTTTTTTTACGAACGCCGAACGAATAACAATACATGTATCTAAAGACCCGTCTCCGGTGAGATACCCTACCGAACCACCGTATGATCCTCGGGGGGTAGATTCTGCTTGCGCAATGAGCTGCATAGCCCGTAGCTTCGGCGCTCCGGTTAATGTTCCCATATTCATACAGGATTGATACGCATGAAAAATATCCAGCTTTTTTTTTAGCGTACCGGTCACATGAGAAACCAGGTGCATAACATGTGAATATTTTTCTACCCGCATTAATTGAGAGACATAACGGCTGTTGGTGCAGCAGACTTTAGCTAAATCATTGCGAGCCAGATCTACCAGCATCAGGTGTTCTGATAGTTCTTTACGGTGAGTGCGTAAAGACAATTCAATACGATTATCGAGGTCCAAATCAATAGCCCCGCTGACGGAAAACCCGCGCGGGCGTGTACCTGCAATAGGGTGCAACGCAAGCACACGACTGTTAGCGTTGTATTGCAGGTAGCTCTCAGGGGAAGCGCCAAATAACGTAAAGTTAGAATCCTGCATAAAAAACATGTACGGGCTGGGATTCTGCTGTTTTAGTAAATGATAGGCTGGTAACGGGTGTGTGCAGAGACAGTAGAATTGACGGGAAGGGACCACTTGAAAGATCTCTCCTGCATCAATGTAGGTGCGCAGGTGATTAATGACAGCTGCGTATTCGGTATCACTGATGTTTCCGGTGACAGATAATGGCGTTTGCGGCGCTTGTGGAACAGGCGGCAGCTCGGGGCGTTGAAGACAGCGGTGCAGCTGCTTCATTCGGGTAGACAGTCGTTTTTTTTCAGATGGACAGGAGGAAAAAACATATGCCTGCAGCAACGCTGTTTTCTGTTTATGGTTTATATGGAGCACCGATTCGGCTAAATAAAAACATATGTCAGGACAGGGGGCAATTGACATGCGCTGCCGTGGCACCGACTCAAAAGAATGGATTAAATCATACGCAAACAGACCGCCACAAAACAATGACGCCGAGGGATCCGGGGTGTTTTGCGCTATCCGCAAGAGCCATCGAAAACAGTCAAAAATTGATGGCAGCATCAGTCTTTTGCTTTCCTCGCTGCGCGCTCCTCTGCAGGACGGAAAAGATACAATGCGCTGATGCTTCATTTTAGACATAAAAATATTTTTTGGTATAATAGCGTCTAATTGATATAAAAGGCATTCTCCGTTATCTGTAAGAGCGGTTAACGTGGCTGTATTATGTGCAGCCGTAATGCGGAGGGCGCTGTCAATAATAATTTTACTTGTCAGCTGCTGTTTACTGTCTGCGCCGGAGGATTCTAGCAGCAAAGTGTTCATTTTTCCGCCACACAATTGATGAAAGATTTGCGTCGGATCAGCATGGTAATGAGTATTTTCTGTCCAACTGGTAATAGCGCATAGTTTTGACATTTTTCAGCTCTCCATTCGCTAATAAAAAGGTTTTTATAGCTACTCTTCCTTTCTCCGCCCGGTCTGAACGTCTCGCTATAAACTGTTGTTACGTGGTATTTAAAACAGCCTAAACCGGTCTAGCAGACTGACAGGGAAAGGGTCTGCGATAGTTAATTTTTTTTTTCTTTTATTATTATTATTATTATTATTAATAAAATAAATATATATATCATTTAATATAGAAAATATATTCCATATAGATGATATAAATGTTTATCTTGCATCTAATAAAAAAAGATCTATGCCTCCTGTGGTTCGATAACCCCGGCCAAAGGAGGATACATGCACTAAATGACCAATTAACCTTACAAAAGATCGCCTCTAGCGCCCTTTTAGTACCGGTTATCCACCGGTTATCCACCGGTTATCCACCGGTTATCCACCGGTTATCCACCGGTTATCCACCGGTTATCCACCGGTTATCCACCGGTTATCCACCGGTTATCCACCGGTTATCCACC